>JBEKXM010000597.1:0-3020 GCA_049512115.1 Tepidisphaeraceae bacterium
GTCACCAGAATGTATCCCAGCGCAAGCAAGCCCAGCTTCGAGAAGTATTTCATTGGACCGGAGATTCTCGACATCATCGGTCCTCTCGGCAAGCCAACGGTCCAGGTCCAACGCGTCAAGATTTGAGGATTCATCCCGCTTGATCGGCGGATTGGGCTGGTGACGGGTGCATGACGGGTTCGCCGAGGAGGGATGGATGAACAGGAGGATAATCGGTTGCGGTTTTCGTGCCGTCCGGCGGCGTTTACTCGTATATGACAGTGCGTCGCCGATTCGCGAACCGTTGGCTTGCCTGTTCACGTTCGCAACGGCCGTTGGTAAAAGGAGAGGGGAGGCGTCGCCGCAGGCGGCGACTGGATTCTTTTTCCGCTCGCGGACGGCGGTTGCGAACGCAAACAGGACAGCCAACGGTTCCAGCATCGGCAGGGCCTGATTATATTCGAGCCAGCCCGGCCGATCGGCACGAAAACCATAACCGATAAAAATCTTCTGGTTTGTAGGCCACCGATTGTGCCACACACCCCCCTCGTGATAGTTCCAGGACGCCATCCTTGAGAAAATCGCCTCCGGCTGGGACGATCTGACCGGATTGTCCGTGTCTTCGACCGGGTAGCCGCCATGTCCGAGCAGAAAACCGGCGACGTGCAAAGGTCCTACGACCTTGTGGCCCAGGAGTACGTTCGCCGCATTTATGACGAGTTGCGCTACAAGCCGCTGGACCGCCAGCTCTTGGATCAATTCGCCGCCGACGTCCGTGGCAAGGGGCTGATCTGTGATCTGGGGTGCGGACCGGGCCAGGTCGCCCGATATCTGCACGAACGCGGAATCGAAGTCTGCGGCGTCGACCTGTCCGCCGCCATGATCGAGCAGGGCCGCCGGCTCAATCCCGACATCGAATTCCATCAGCAGAACATGCTGGCGATGACCCTGCCGGACGAGTCCTGGGCGGGCATCGCCGCGTTTTATGCCATCGTCAATTTCCCGCCCGCCGACCTGCCCGCCGCCGCGCGGGAAATGTTCCGTCTCCTCAAGCCCGGCGGCCTGCTCCTGCTCAGCTTTCACATCGGCGATTCGATGACCCATTTGGACGAGTGGTGGGAAACGAAGGTCTGCGTGGATTTCTATTATTTCACCGTGGAACAGGTGACCGCCTCCTTGCGATCCGCCGGGTTTCACATTGAAGAACTGATCGAACGCGATCCCTATCCGGTTGTCGAATACCAGACCCGGCGCGCGTACGTCTTTGCGCGCAAGCCGGTGCTTCCGCCGAGCGTGTCGATCCCGGTCATGCCGGAATAGGACGAAAAATTGGATCGCCCGGAAACAAGCGCTACGCCACGAGCAACGAGCAACGAGCACACATCTGCATTCCATTCTTGCAGCGTGCGTCAGTGGTTCCTATGATCGGCAGACGGTCGCCGTTAAATCAGTTTGGCCCTGTCACATGGGTCAGTGGGAACCCGCGTTATGCGCACATCCGCCTCAGGGCAAGTCAAATCAAGTGCTATCCGCCGGCGCGAAGTTGCTTCCATCGCCTCCGCGATTTCCATGCTCAGTGGCATTTCTCATAGCCTTGCGACAACGGCGACCTGCACATGGGTCGGAAACACATCAAACGACTGGACCACAGCGATAAACTGGTCACCCGGCGCCACATATCCCAACAATGGCAATGCCGGTGTTTCCGATTTCAACGTCGTAATTCCCGATGCTCTTTCACCCGCATCGATGCCCGAACTCCAGGAAACAAGCGCAACGACCAGCATTACGCTCGATTCGTTGACCATTAATCCGTTCGCGTCGCTCACGTTGTTCGGAGGGGTCCTAATGACTCTTCAGGGACCCACAATTGCCGACAATGGATCAATCTCGGCTTCAACGCGAACTTATGTCCAGGGCGGCATCACGCACATGGACACGGACTTTATGATTATCAATGGCCTGCTCACTGGAACAGGAGCGATCAATTTCAACGGAGGCGGATTGGGTGGAACTTTCACGCAGGACGTTGGCCACACGATCGAAGGGGGAGCAGGCATTTTTGGGACGATCACCAACAACGGAACGATCGTCGCCACGGTACCGGACGTCGGGATCACGCTCGATGGTCCGGCAGCCACGAACAACGGTGTAATCAAAGCCAACTTCCAGTCATTCATTTATATCGACGGCACAACCGTGACGCAGTCCAGCGCGGGACGGATCATCGCCGATGCCGGTGTCGTTGACTTCAATCTCGGCGCGACGGTCAACGGTGGAACGTTCACCTCCCTGCACGGCGGCCTTGTGACAGCCGAAGGCTCCGATACGTTCAGCGGTGTTATTAACACAGGCGCTTTCGAAGCTTTATCCTCATCAACCGTCAACATCGGCGGAAATTCATCGAACAGCGGAAGTCTTACAGTCGACAGCGCGGCCACTCTCAATATTGTTGCTCAGGCTACTCTGAGCACAACCGGTGCCTTTGCCAACAACGGCAGGATCGTGGTCAACAGCACAAACGACGGGGTGCATGGCGCAACCCTCACCTCCACAACGCCCATCATCGGCACTGGAACACTCAGCCTCTTGCCTCTTGGCTCGATAGTCTTTACCAAAAATGCCGGCGGCAGCATTCAGGACGGTGTAACCATCACTGGAAGCGGCAGGATTGACTTAAGCAATAATCACCTGCTGATCAACTACGCCCCCAATCCAGATCCCGCGGCAATGATTCGTTCCTATCTTGCCGAAGGCTACAACGGCGGCGCCTGGAACGGCCCCGGCATCAATAGTTCTGCCGCTGCCGCCAACTCCGCCTATGCCTTGGGCTACGCCGACGGCAAAGACGGCAAGGTCTTCGGCCTGTCCTCCGGCCAGATCGAAGTGAAGTACACGTTGCTCGGCGACGCCAATCTGGACGGCTTGGTTAACGCCGCCGACTTCACCATCCTGGCCGCCAATTTCAACCAGCCGGTCACCGGCTGGGACCAGGGCGACTTCAACTACGACGGCTTGGTCAACGCCGCCGACTTCACCGA
>JBEKXM010000598.1:0-3017 GCA_049512115.1 Tepidisphaeraceae bacterium
CGCCACGCGGGATCGGTGTACGTATTCATCACGTACGCCTCGCGCCCGGTCGGATTGCGATTCGATGGGGGATGCCGATGAAACACCAGGCCGCTCGTGGCGACGATCGCGCCGTCGGCGACGGCGACAAAGCCGATGAATTCCTCTGAAGGAATCGTCCTGGAAAAATATTCGGCAAGGGACTTGCGGAGAACGGGGTCGGATTCCGATGCGCCCGATATTTCGGCAAGAAACGCCAGACGCAGATTGACCAGCGATTGCACGTCCAGAGCGTTGGCGCGCCGGTAATAGATGATCGCGTCCATGGGAATGCCGAGCGGGAAGCGATTAGATTCTTTTATTTCGTTTCAGCTTTATCTGCGTCGTCGTTATTCGGTTCTTCCCAAAATTCGCTTTCCTCGTGCATGTCGTATTTTGCCGCTACGTCAGAGTTTTCAGTGACAAGGAGGGCATAGTCATCCGAGGTGCCCCCGGCTGGATCAAGAGTGACTCCGTCGGCTAGCATCGCGGCAAGAGTATCTGCCGCCTTGCGCAGCGTCTGAATCATCTCGTCGATTGTCTTGGAGTCCAACGTCAGGGATTTATTCCTCCACAATTTGACGTATCGGCGTCGGATCGAACGAATAGCATCCCAGATTTCTCCGTACTTGTCCTGCACGTATGGGCTGAGTTGATCGGACATTTCGCGGCGAAGGTTCAGCGCTTTGATCAGTTCCTTCACGTCCACCACGTCCTTCTCGCGGTCGGGATTCGTCATCCCCGAAGCGAGCTTCAGGTCGATCAGAGCGGGAAGGTTTAGATACTTGATCCCGTCGCTTTCAACGGAAACTGTCGTTGGATCAGGGAACGAAACGGGCTTGGGTTTGCCGTCGCCGGGAAACTGCCCGGTCACAAGGAATTCGATGCGCACGCCCGTGGAAGCGTCGCGCAAGTTTTTGCTCCCCGCGAAGGGCCGAACGTAGCCAAGACCGTCTAGTTCTTTATGAACGGCCGTCAAGCCTTGGGGCGTCACCAGCAGGTCCACGTCTTCCGTGAATCGCCGGAATCCGTGATGAAACAAGGCAAGACCCTCGACGACGACATACGGGATTCCCAATTCATCCAGCCGTTTGGTGACGCGACGCAGTGTTTCCTGCACGGCGCCCTTGCCTTCGAAGAACTCACTGCCTTCGTTCAACGCCCACCTCGGATTGTTTGTCAAGAGTTCTTCATACCGCGGCGGCACGGCCGCATTTTGCAAGGAAGCATCCTTCCGACTGGCGTCTGGCCGCCGTCGGAAACCCGCGAGATTGTCCCGTAACTTGCCCATCGCCTAACTTGGGATACAACACGTATTATCTCATTTTAGGCGCGATGGAGCCAACTATTTCGGCGGTTCCTTGGCCTTCAGCCACGGCATCATCTTGCGCAATCGTCGGCCCGTGACCTCGACCGGGTGGTTGTTGTCCTGCTCGTAGAGCCGCTTGAAGTTCTTCATGCCGGTTTCGAATTCGTGCCGCCATTCCTTGGCGAACTGGCCGCTGGTGATTTCACCGAGGATTTTCTTCATCTCGGCTTTGACGGCCGGCGTGATGATGCGCGGGCCGCGCGTCAGGTCGCCGTATTCGGCCGTGTTGCTGATGGAATAGCGCATGTAATCCAATCCGCCCTGGTAGATCAGATCGACGATGAGCTTCACTTCGTGGACGCATTCGAAATAGGCCATTTCCGGGGCATAGCCGGCCTCTGTGAGCGTTTCAAATCCGGCCTTGATGAGGGCGGACAGCCCGCCGCACAGGACGGCCTGTTCGCCGAAGAGATCGGTTTCGCATTCGTCCTTGAAGGTGGTTTCGATGACCCCGGAGCGTGCCCCGCCGATTCCGCGCGCCCACGCCAGGCCGATGTCGCGAGCTTTTCCCGAGGGGTTTTGATGGACGGCCAGGAGGCACGGAACGCCGCCGCCACGCTCGAATTCGCTTCGCACCAGATGTCCGGGTCCCTTGGGCGCGACCATCACCACGTCCACGTCCTTCGGCGGCACGATGGTTTTGAAATGGATGTTGAACCCGTGCGTGGCGCCCAACGCCTTGCCCGATTTGAGGTGCGGGCCGATGCTCTTGGCGTACACGCCCGGCTGAACCTCATCAGGAAGGGTCAGGACGATGAGATCGCCCGCCTCGACCGCATCCTCCACGCTGACCGGATCAAATCCATGTTGAATGGCCAGCTTGTGGTTAAAAGTGTCTTTAAGTTCGGCGACGACGACCTTGATCCCGCTGTCGCGGAGGTTCAGGCTATGGGCATGGCCCTGCGAGCCGAAGCCGAGAATCGCCACCGTCTTGCCTTGCAATGCGTCGAGCGGGGCGTCCTTTTCGTAAACCATTTTGAGCGGTTGGGGCATTGGATTCCTTTGAAAAGCGAGGCAGGATCGTAATGACATGCGCGCGGAGTGTCAAAGAAGAGCCGCGGCAGAATTGGCTAATCCCCGGCAATCCGGCGACGGATTTCCATCATAATGCGATCCAACGCTCACGGCGGCTCGGCGTGGCGGGCCGAGTGGGGTCGGTTTCTTCGTCGTACCAACTCCGGGGTGGGCGACGGCGCTTTGCCAGTTTCAGAAGATCAGCGTTAAGTAAACGGCGTGCAGAGGTTTTCGGGCGCTTTCGCAGAGTTCGTTTGGCAGGCATCGAAATCTTTCCCTATCGCTTAACCTTCTTCTGCGATTTCAAATCCGACGCCGCCGGCTCGGCGAGCAATTTGACGACCTCGGCGACGAGATCGGCTGGTTCGGTCATTCGACCCAGGCCGACGTTGCGGCAGGCAAGCCAGCCCGGCTCCGGGCCAATGAAGCGATACCCCAGCCCCGTGAGCTTGGCGACGTTTCCCTGGGCGATTGGATTCTCCCACATGCGGTGATTCATGGCGGGTGCGAAAACCACGGGACACGCGGCGGCGCACACCATGAGGCTGACCAGATCGTCGGCCAGCCCGGCCGCGACCTTGGCGATGACGTTGGCGGTTGCCGGGGCGACGAGCAT
>JBEKXM010000599.1:0-3014 GCA_049512115.1 Tepidisphaeraceae bacterium
AGGCCCGCGTAAGTGCACGGCTCAAGCCAGATTCGCGGAAGCTCTGAATAGAAGGCTCAAACCAACTCGACCCGACAAACGCGATTCCCCTTGACAAGGCTCGGCTCATAGAAGGCGCGAAGCACGCGAAGTGGCGCGAAGTTGCAATCAAATCTTGTTTTCTTCTTCGCGTAACTTCGCGTCCTTCGTGTCTTGGCGGTAACGCATTTGAGGATAACCGATGGAGCGGTGAAGCGGCTGGATCTTGGAAAATCTTCCCGTGGAGAAAAGAATTTGCAGGATATCAACGAGGTCAGATTGATAGTTCTTCGCGCAACTTCGCGTCCTTCGCGTCTTCGCGGTAAAATTCTTTGGGTTGCGGGCCCAGCCAGCGCTGTGCGTCTTCGCGGTAAGCTGCATTTGAGGCGGTTTATTTGGGTTGCGGCCGATCGACGCCGAAGATCAGGTTTGCGGTGGCCCATTGCTGCGAGATGACGGCTCGCGGAACTCCTCGGGAGACCTGGCTGGCGAGTTCGCCGCCGTGCAGAACGTCCCGCATCAGATCGAAGACCGCGTTATCCTCGCCGCCGACGCCGCGAGTCCCGGCGACGTTTCCCGCCCCGGTTTGCGGTGGAACGGCCAGTGGGGCAAGGTCGATCGGCTGGTCCGTCGCCAGGATCTTCAGCACCGACATTTCCGCCTCGCCCGCTTTGAGCCGCGACGGATCGTCGATCGTCGCGTCAAAGGTCACGTCCCGCTTCGTTCCCGGGTTCAGCGGCCTGGGGTCCTCTCCCACCGGCGGATACAGAATCTGCAAGTTTCCCGTTTGATCCAGCGTAAGGAGGGTCACGTAAAGCTTGACGTCTTGTGACTTATTGGTCAGGCGTATGGCGAACCGCTGGCCTTCGGAAAGCCGCCGAACCCCGTTTTCGCTTCGGGCGGCGGCGCTGGGGGTGACGACTTCCGCCTGGACCAGATCGTTGTCTTCATGATCCAGCGTCATCATCCTCTGGATGCGAGCGGCGTACAGCAGATTCGTCGCCACGAGTTCGACATCGTCAGCCGAGCGGCATGTGATCGGCGGCCGAAGCGTCGGAACCTCCGCATCGGGTTTGTCCATCGGGGGCAGGGCGGTGGGGGAATACAGCTTGACGGTTTTGCTTGCGGCGTCGTACCGCAGCACTGCGGTGCAATTGTCCATTTTGCCGCTCAAGGCGATCTGATGGTTGCGGTCCAATTCGTGAAGTTTGGCCTGGAGGTAGTCCGGCACGTCGCCTTCGGTTGCCAGGACAAAGTCGGTAAGGCTGACGGTGTTCAGCGCCGCCGGCGAACCGGGCCCGACGGCCGCGCCGTTTTCCAGTTGCACTTCGCACGTCGATGGATCGACCGCGGTGGCATGACCGGCGCCAATCGGGTTGCGGCGGGCCGCCAAATCGTCGAGGTTCTTGTAGAACGTGAATTCCGCACCCGGGGAGACGCCCAAGAGGCTTCCCATCGAGAGCCGGACCATGCCATTGTGGAGGCTGTTGGGGACGATGTCGGCATGGGCGGGCGGGAATCCACCGCGGAAAAACCGTTCATCGGTTTTGCCGTAGGCGGCGTGAAACTCGGGGGTCTGCTGCGTTTCCCCCGGCCATCGGGCGGCGAATTCCGCGGCCACTTTGCCCGCCAATTCCTGATAGGTCGTTTCCTCACCCACGTTGGCCAGAAGATGACGCATGACCAGCGACAATCTCCCGCACGGCCGTCCATGGTCGTCCTCAGTTTCGTATGCGCATTGCCGATCTCCGCACGCCGAATAAAACACGAATCCCGGCAGCGCCCCGGAGGCATTTGCGGAGGCGAAGCCTTCCGCGGCCGATGCTTTCAGCTTGGACGCGGATTGAAGCGAAGAAAATTGCGGAAACAAATCGTCCTGCGGGCCCAGCCGGCTGTCATAGCCGCCGCGCGGATTGGCGGGCAGCGTCCGCACTCGAAATGCCGGCGCGTCGCGATATACGCTTCCCGAATGACAGGAGTCCGAGATGATCAAGACCTGCGCGCCGAGTTTCGCCAGTTCAGTGTGCACCTGCTGAAGCTCGTAACCGCGGATGTCACGAGTGCCGGCGAAATCGCTGTCGGCCGCGACCCACGAAGAATCCAGCGAGTTCGGATCCTCTTCCTTGGATAGGCGCTTGAGGCGGCATCCGTGTCCGGCGTAGGTGATAACCACGGTGACCGGTTCCTTGGTCTTCGACGTCGCCAGTTTCACCTGCCCGACCAGTTCTCCCAGCACCCGCCCGATTCCCTGGCGGGTCGCCTGGCCATCGGTAACCATGGCATATCGCGCGATCCCGAGGCGGACGAACGCCTCCTTCATTCCCATGGCGTCGGCGACGCAGCCATAAAGCTGGTTTGCCGCCGGCAGTTTGGAATAGTGATCGATCCCAATGAACACGCCGAATTTGTCGTACGGAAGCGAATCGCTGTTGGGGAAGTCGATGCGAATTCCGTCGGCTTGCCCGGGAGGTTTCGCCGCGGGCTGATCCGCCCGGGCGATGCCGGCCAAACCAATTAACAATGAGAAGATGACGCCCGCACAATTGAGCGGGCCTGTCCTGTACGTATTGCGCGGTGACATATTGTTCCCCTTACCCCTGCTTCGGCTCCAGCTTCTGCCAACCCGGAGCCGGATTCACGCCGGGAGGGATTTGATGATAGCTGCCGTTAGGGGCCAAATACCAAGGGCTGCCGTTGTTCGGCAACTCCACCGGGCCGGTCGGCGTCTGGTAGGGCGCTACGCCCCTGATGTATTCGTCCCATTCCTGGTTTACCTTATCTTCAACCTTCTCTTGCTCCTGGTACTGCTCGCGAATCGTGTCCGAGATTTCATCGTTGACTTTTGCGATATAACGCGAGAGCTCGCCCTCCTGGGCGATGGCGTTGGCCTGGTTCTGCAGCATCATTTGCCGGACCTGAGCACAGGCGTTGACCCATTTTAGTTGCGGTCTGGCGGAGGTGAAAATGGTCGTCAGGATCGGCATGCTCTGGTCCAT
>JBEKXM010000600.1:0-2998 GCA_049512115.1 Tepidisphaeraceae bacterium
CATTCGCATCGACGGCATGCATTGCCACCAATGCGAGCAGATGGTCAGCAAGGCCCTATCGGCAAAACCCGGCGTTCACGAGGTGGAAGTGGATTTCAACACGCGGCAGGCGTCGGTGCTGTTCGACCCCGGCGCGGTCAAAATCGCCGAACTCATGACAGCCGTGAATGACGCCGGCTATAAAGCGGTCAACTTCACCAAGATAACGCCGAAGACCAAGCCTTAAGAGCACGCTCTAAGCAGCCGCGAAGGGGCGTCCCGTCTGAAAACCGCATTCTTGCAAATGACCGATGAATTCCTCGGCGCGTACGGACCAAGTGTTGCGTTGAATGTACTTGTGCCGCGCGGCCGTATCGACGCCGAGCCGGCCGTCCAGCAGTTTGCTTATGGTGTCGACCGCTTCCTGCGGCGACGGCGCGATGAAGATGTGCGGCAGATGTTCGTTGGCTTCGCGAACCGCCGTGCTGAGGACCGGACGATCGCTGGCGAGATAGTCGAACAGCCGGAGCGGCGAGCGGCGATCGTTGTTGTCGTTGGCTCGCAGGCAGTTGAAGCAAACGTCGAAGTGCTGGATGTAAGCGATCACCTGTCGATACGGGCGGTCGCCCAACCAGAGAATGTTGGCGGTGGATCGAAACTGCGAAAGGATATGGCGGCGGTCGAACTCATTGCAGCCGGCGAGGGGTCCGACAAAACAGAATATCGCGTCGGGAAGCGCGGCGGCGAGGTGGGCGATGTATTCCCAATCATAAGTATTGTTGATCCGCCCGATGCAGCCGACGATGGGCCGGCCGAGGGGCAAATCGCGGGGCCGCGGCTGGGGCGGAGCATTCACGAAAGAATCCGCCACCGCATTGGGACAATAGAAAACTTTGGCTCGAGCGCGCGGAAGCATGTCCTCGACAAGCTGGCGCGAGACGGCAAACGCGGCGTCGCAATGGTGCAGCAGCGCGTTTTCCTGTGCGCGAACCCGCGCGGAATCACCCGGCCAACGATCGAACGGATCCTTGCAGTAGTAAATGCGAAAGACGTCCGGAAGCCATTCACACAGCGATGCCAGGCGGGGCCAGGTGAATACCACCGCGTCGGGCCGCCCCACCAGGGCGAATCGACGCCGGCAGAACCAGTGGGAAAGCGTCCTGCTGACCCCCGACCAGCGCACGGGAACGCAGATTCTCGCTTCGGGAAACCCGCCATCGCGACGACGCCAGCGCCATGAATCGACGAGTTGATCGATTGAAGGCTTGTGGCCGATCCGCTCGATGTCCAGATACGTCACGTCCATCCAGCGTCCGACTTCATTGAAGAAATCGCGGATGCGCGGATTCTCCGATCCGATCACCCAGATCGAAGGCCTTGGCGCTGTGACAACCATCGACTCATAATATCGGCGTTCCGGCCGCTAGTCCTTGGATTTTGATCGGATTCCATGCACCAGCCCGCAATCGTACCGGCGGCGATATTTCGCCTTGAACCGCCGTTCGGGCCGGCTGGACAGCGACCACATCCAAGCCTTGAGAATCCCCTTGAGATATCTGCTAGTAATCCACCAGGGCGGCAAGATCGAGAATTTGGAATTTCCTGGCCTGGCGAACAGACCGTCTTGAATGCCGTTGCGGTAGATGCGCTCCAGCGCCCACGCCGGCGTGCATCGATCTTTCGGAACGTAATGCCAGACTCGAGCCTGGGGCACGTACACGGCGATGAGACCCCTGCTCAAAAGCCGCCGTTGCATTTCCGTTTCCTGCCCGGTGCTTCCGGTGGGCGAGCCGGGACCAAAGTCGGGGTTGAATCCACCGGCAGCGCGAAGGTCCCCCGCAAACGCCGCCCAATTGAAACCCAGGAATTTCGCCGACTTGCCGGGCTGATCGTTGGCGTCGTGCGCGTCTGGGCTCCGCTCCCATCCGATTGCCGAGAAGGGCAGAAATTCCCGGAGCCATTGGGGCGGCGGTACATCGTATTCCGCGCTGGCCGGCCCGCCGAAGAAATGGCGGGCGCCACACCTCTGCGCGGCCTCGGCGTAGGCGCGCAGCGTCAACGGCGCCAGTCTCACGTCATCATCGGTGAAAAATACCAGGCAATCCCCAACGGTCTCCAGAGCCGCATTCAGCGCCGCGCTTTTGTTGCCCTGGGCGACGTGCATGTATCGCGCGTTAAGTTGGGCCCGAGCCGATCGAACGACCTCTTCCAAGCCCGCGCGCGTTCCGTTCTCGATAACGACAGTTTCCTTGTAACCCGCAGGCAATTGGCATTCGCCGAGCGAATTTAACGTGTGCCCTAATAAATCGGGCCGGCCCGAGGTCGCGATGTTTACAACCATGTCCACTTTGGCAAGTCCCCTGCTAATCCGCCAAGACCAATCGCGTCGCCAATTGCTCCGACAGATCGATCAGCCGGTCGAATTCAATCTCGTCGAACGGCCGGCCGGAAAAGTCGAGGATGAGATGGTCCGCATGCAGCACCAGCGCGACGTCGGCCGGCAGAAGCGCCGGGACGGTTGACTCGGCCAATGCCCTGGCCGCGCGGGACTCCGAGCCGAAAATCATGAACCGCTGGGTCGGCATCAGCGACGGATAGCTGGAGAGGGAAAACAAATCCACGACGCTGACCGTGTGGGCCGTGGGCCGCAACGCCGTGGTCGGCCAGGCGGCGGCGAGCTTGCGCACCAGCACGTTCCAGTTCCGCGGGGACGCCGCGGCCGTCGTCGGGCCGGCATCCGCCGTCTCGAGGCGCGCCAGCGTGAGATTTTTGCTGCCGATCGCGGCATGGATTTTCGCATTGAACTGTTTCAGCGGCGCAAGGGCGGGCAGATCGCCGGGGTCGGCGGCCACGCGCAGGCCGCGCGACCGCGCCCACTGCGCCAGCGCCACCGCGCGGCGGCGCTTGGTCTCGCGTCTGACCAAGGCGACGAAAACCGCCACGCTCGCGCCTAAAATCAAAAGCAGGGTCCCGAGCACCAGCGGGGACGGAGGGATGGTCGATACCTTTTCGGCGGCGA
>JBEKXM010000601.1:0-2994 GCA_049512115.1 Tepidisphaeraceae bacterium
ACGATCGCCAACTACATCAAGTCCGGCTACAACGGCGGCGGGTGGAACGGCCCAGGCATCATCTCCACCGCGGCACTAACCAAGACCAACGGCCTGTCCTACGGCGTCGGCTACGCCGACGGGGCTGACGGCAAGGTCTCCGGCCTGGTCTCCGGGCAGATCGAAGTGGCCTACACGCTTCTTGGCGACGCGAATCTGGACGGCTTGGTGAACGCTGCCGACTTCACCATCCTGGCGGCGAACTTCAATCAGCCGGTCACCGCGTGGGACCAGGGCGATTTCAACTACGACGGCCTGGTGAACGCCGCCGACTTCACCGACCTGGCGGCGAACTTCAACCAGAGCGTGAGCGGCGCGGCCGTTTCGGCCGGCGACGTCGCGGCGCTGGACGCCTTCGCCGCGGCCAACGGCATCAGCTTGGCGGCCGTTCCGGAACCGGCGTCAATGGGATTGCTGGCGCTGGGGGCGGTGGGCGTCCTGGCACGGAGGCGGCGGCAGAGTAAATGATTTGCCCGAAGCTCTGGGTGTGAACTGCGGAGGCAATCAGACGATTTTCGCCGGTTGTTTAAGCGTGGCATTCCGATGGTCCGACGCCGAAGGCAAATTTGTATTCTCGCCGCGTGCGAACCACTGGAATCGCGTTTGCTGCTCGCCTCGATTCCGTTGCCGACGATCCCAAAGCAGGTGTTCAATATCACGGCGTACGGAGCTGTTGCGAGCGCCGCGGACAATACCACCGCGATTCAGAATTGCATCAATGCCGCGTCTGCGGCGGGCGGAGGCATCGTTGAGATTCCAGCCGCCGCCCAGGACTGGGAATGCGGGCCGATGAATCTCGCGAGCAAGATCGACCTTCAGATCGACAGTGGGGCGACGTTGCAAATGCTGCCGTACGGCACTTACCCGTTGCCAACCGGGGCCACGTCTTATCCCAATTTCATCGAGGCCAGCCATCTCAACAACGTGGAAATCTCGGGTTCGGGCACGATCGACGGCAACGGCTCGCTCTGGTGGACGGCGTACAACAACGGGAGCCTGACCGTTCGCCGGCCGCAGATGATCGCCATCGACAGTTGCAGCATCGTGCTGATTCAAGGCCTCACGCTGACGAATCCGCCCAACACTCACGTCTCCCTGCAAAACGCCTGCAATGACGCGACGGTTCAAAACATCACGATTGCCACTGTGTCCCCGTCGCCCAACACCGATGGCATCGACGTATCGGGCACGAACATGGTTTTTCAAAACCTGAACATCAGCGACGGAGACGACAACATCGCGCTCGGCGCCGGCGCCAGTCCGGGAGCGAATCCCGAGACCGGGAACATTACGATCACCAACTGCATCTTCGGGTACGGGCATGGCCTTTCGATCGGCAGCTACACGAGCGGCGGCGTCGCGAACGTCACGGTTTCCAACTGTAGCTTCACGAACACCACCGCGGGCATCCGAATGAAATCCGAGCGCGGCCGTGGCGGGGTGGTGGAGAACATCAGTTATTACAACATCACGATGAGCAATGTCGAGTACGCCATCGACATCAACAGCTATTACAACCAGGGAGCCATCCCCACAACTCCGACCGACCCGCCGCAGAACGTGCCGGAGACGCCGGTGTGGGAAAACATCACGATCGGCAACGTGACGAGCGTGACGGGTTCTTCCCAATCGAACTACAGCGGTTCATATTGCGGGTGCATCTGGGGCGTTCCGGAGGACCCGGTCAACGGCGTGACGCTGAGCAACGTTCAGCTTTCGGCCCGTTATGGGATGGATCTCAATCATGTCCGCGGGGTGACGCTTGACTCGACGTGCAAGATCACACCGTTGGGCGGCGGGGGCGCGGAGATCTCCACCTACAACGGGGCCGCGCCGGATACGCCTTATGACGTGGTGGTGACCGCCGCCAATTACAGCGCTCAGGACATCGGCTCGCCCGCAAAGGCGGGCAGCCCGCTTTTCAATCCCGACACAGGCCTGTGGTCGATCCTGGCTGGCGGAACGGGGATCGGCGGGGCATCGGATCAATTCAGCTTTGTTTTCACGCCCCTGACGGCAAACGCGACGTATATGGCGAAAGTGACCTCGCTGACCAATTCGAATGCCGCGGCCGCCGCGGGCGTGATGTTCCGCGATTCCACCGACACGGCAAGCTCGGCGTTCGCCGCGGTCGTCGTCACGCCCGGCGACGGGTTGGAATTCGAATGGCGCGCCTCGAACGGCGCAAGCGCGGCGAGTCCCACGACGATTACGGGGATTGTCGCTCCCACGTGGGTGGAGGTGGTTCGCAACGGCAACAACTTTACGGGCTTCTACAGCTCCAACGGCACGGCATGGACGCAAATCGGGACGTCCGAGTCGGTCAGCATGTCCAGCACCGCCCTGGCCGGACTGGCGGTTTCGGCCAACAGCGGTTCGGCCACAACGACCGCGGGCTTTTCCAATCTCGCGGGACCATCAATTACCGCCGCCCCAGCGGCCAGCCCGCAGCCCGCCACCGGAACCACCGCCAACCTCAGCGTCACCGCATCCGAAACCGGCAGCACGTTGACGTACAGCTGGTCGATCCTTTCCAGTCCCAGCGGCGTGACCAGCCCGACGTTCAGCGTCAATGGCACGAGTGCGGCCAAAAACACCACCGCCACGTTCTATGCCTTCGGTGTGTATGAATTTCTCGCGACCGTCACGGATTCCAACGGTGTTTCGGCTACAGCCGTGCTGGGCGTGGGAGTCAACCAAACGCCGGTCGCGGTCACGATCAGCCCGGCGTCCGCATCGCTGGGAGCGAATGGAACCCAGCTTTTCACCGCGTCCGCCACGGATCAATTCGGCGTGGCATTTGAACCGGTATTTACCTGGTCGCTTGCCAGCGGCGTGGGGGTCCAAAACAGCTCGTTTGGCCTTTACACGGCGCCGGCAACGGCCGGTTCGGCCACGGTCAAGGCCACGGCCGGGTCGGCCAGCGGAACCGCAACGGTGACCATCGGTCCGATC
>JBEKXM010000602.1:0-2989 GCA_049512115.1 Tepidisphaeraceae bacterium
CGGCGCTTGGATCGGCATCACCGCGCGCACCACCCGCCCCATGCTCATCCGCGCCCTTCTCGAAGGCGTCACCTTCGGCATGCGCGACGCGCTCGGCATCATGCAGGCCATGCAAATCCCCATCTCCCAAATCCGCGCCAGCGGCGGCGGCGCCCGCAGCCAATTCTGGCGTCAGCTTCAGGCCGACATCTACCGCATGCCCATCGTTACCATCAACGCCGCCGAAGGCCCCGCCTACGGCGCAGCCCTTTTAGCAGGAGTCGGCGCCGGCGTCTGGAGCACCGTCGAGCAAGCCGCGGCTTGTTGCATCAAGGAAACCAGCAAGCTAAATCCCACCCGGAAACTGGCCGAGCTATACGACCGCTCTTATGCCGTTTATTCCAAGCTTTACGGCGATTTGAAGGAGCGATTTGCGGAGATGGGAGCGGAATAAATATTGCCCGGCCGGCGAAGCGGCGATATGTTTTTTGTATGGGCACTGTTCCGGAAATCGAAGCCGCCATCCGCGAGCTTTCGCCATCCGACCTATCCAATTTTCGGAAATGGTTCCAGGAATTCGACGTGGAGGCGTGGGACCGGCAATTGGAACAGGATATTCAAGCCGGCAAGCTCGACGCTTGGGCTGGGGAAGCCCTCAAAGACCTGCGCGAAGGGCGATGTACGGATTTGTGAACCACCGCGCCAGCATAAAGTCCTAATCGTAGGGTGGGCGTACTGGCCCACCGTCCGCGGCTGCCGCAAGCTGAGCGGTGGGCGAATACGCCTACCCTACCTAGCTACGCCGACTTCTTGCCGATCATTCGCCGCAAGGCGTCGGAAACCAATTCTGAAAATGTGATCCCGTGGTCGACCGCGTATTCGTCGGCCTGCTCGATCAGATTCGCCTCCAACGCCAAGGCAATACTGAATCGGTTTTTGCTCGCTTTGCGCTGAACACGCCGAAGCTGCGCCAATTGCCGCTTGGTGGGCTTCCGCGCCGGCGGATTGTAATTGGGATCATCGAAATCCCGGGTCGCCGCCGCCAGCTCCTTTGTCGTCATTTCGGACCATCGTTTGCGTTTGGTCTAAATTCGGGATTCGGATTTCATTCGTCATTCGAGCTTCGGGTTTCGGATTTCCCCTTGGGGCTCACCCCACCAGCGCCTTCCCGCAATGTTTCTCCAGCACCCTCAGCGGGCATCTTTCCGGCGTCACCATCGCCTTCACCGGAATGATGAACGTCTGCTCCGTCATGAACTGCCCGGAAATGGCCGCGTGCGGGACCTGGTCCGTGTACACCATCCACGTGCTTCCAGGCGGAAATTCCATGCGAATCTTCGGCCATTTGCTCTGGTAGTCCGTGCTTTCCTTCAGATAGTCGTGGAACCGCAGCATGAACCGGTCGTACGCACTGCGGTCCATTCCCTTGACGCCCACCGCCCGGAACACCGGCGCGAACGTCTTCCTGATTTTCTCGCCCGCCGACCCCGATTCCCGCGCGAACCCCCGCAGCCCCGCATCATCCGCGAACGTCTTCACTAGCGTCGGAAACTTATCGGTCGTCTCCCAAACCCTCGGCCGAGTGGGATTGATGTTCGTAAACACCCGCAGAATCCTCCCCCCGTGCGTCGGCCGGCTGGGAAACGCATCCACGTGCATCAGGTCATTGCGCTTGTGGATCGGCAGATCGCGCCCCTGTTCCTCGAGCGGCCGATAGCTGGCGAAATCCAGCGTCCAATGCACCGCGTAGGGAGCGAGAAACCGGCTCAGAAACTTCGACACCTCCGCCGAATATCGCCGCATGATGTCGTGCAGACGCCGATTGTCCTCCGGCGATTCGCACGCATCGCCGCGCAGAACGTCCTGGTTCGGCCGATAGGAGACGTTTTTGTGAACTTTCAGCCCGCTCTGTTTTTGCCCCAGGAGAAACTCGCGATCTTCCTTGGAGAATTCAAACGGGATTGAATCGAAAACGACGATGTCGCCGTCTTCGAGACATTCGCAATATTTACGCGAAAGTTCGTCCCCCCGCGCGGGATCGTTCCAGCCCTGGGGAAACTGATATTCGGATACATCCACTTTCGCCATGGGAGACCGGCCTCCAAACCTTCGCTTAACTGTGGCATATTTTACCAAAAGACCGGCCGATAGCCATTCCGAACACCCGCCGGAGGACCGGCCCGCTCACCTTCGAAATTGAGCCGGCCGGTCCTCCGGCCGATTCTTATTTCCCGGATCTTTGCCCGCACCCTATATTACTCCCATGCTCCAAAAAATCGCCGCATCTCTGGTTTGCATCGCCTGGGCGTTATGGCTCGGCGGACTGGGGGCGCTGTTTCTGTTCGTGACCGATCTATTCGCCAAAGATCGCCCCACCGCACTCAACGCGGCGCCCCAAATGTTCCTGGTTTTCGAGCGTTATCAAATCCTCCTGGCCGCCGCCGCCCTGCTGGGCGTAGTCTCCTGGCGCATTCTCGCCGGCTCCATCCGCGTCACCCTCCTCTTTGTCATGTTCGCCGCCGCCACCCTCCCCGCCGCCCTGGGCCCGATGTTCATCACTTCGCGCATGGAGCAACTTCGCCAGCAAGGCCAATCCTCCAGCCCCGAATTCCGCGAACTTCACGGAATCTCCATGATCGTCTATTCCGGCCAGACCCTGATCCTACTAGCCGCCGGCCTGACCCTCCCCTGGGTCATGCGCGAGCAAGACAAACGCACTCCAGCACCCCCGCCATGACGAAGCTCCGGATGTACATCCGGAGCTTGGCGGTTATATTGTCCGTCGTGAGCAAACGTGTGGCGATCCTCGGCTCCACCGGATCAATCGGCTGTAGCACGCTGGACGTGATTCGCCATCTCGGCCCTCCCTATCGCGCCGTCGCTCTGGGCGCTTACCGCCAAGTCGACAAGCTGGCCGCACAGGTGAAGGAATTCTCGCCTACGGCCGTCGCCCTGGTCGATGAATCGCGTCTCGATCGGCTCAAGCATCTCCTTGGCCCCGGCGGACCGC
>JBEKXM010000603.1:0-2979 GCA_049512115.1 Tepidisphaeraceae bacterium
GCGGGGGTCGCCCCCACCACGGCGGGCTCCACCACAGTCGTCACCACCGGCTTTGTATCCTCCGCCGGCACACTGAGCGTACAGGAGGCGACCGAGCAGAGGACCGAGGTCCGAACGCGCGTGACCGTTCCCGACGGCGGAACGCTCATGCTGGGCGGCGTCACGATCGCCGGCGAGATCAATCTCGAGGCCGGAGTCCCGGGACTTTCCAAGATCCCGTTCCTCAAGCGCCTCACCACCAACTCCTCCGAGGCCAACGACGAACAGGTCCTGCTGATCCTGCTCAAGCCGACGATCCTCATCAACAAGGAGATCGAAGCCAAGAATTTTCCGCTCCTGACCAGCAGCACCAACAAGTGAGGTTCGGATAGATAGAAGACGGCTGTCGACACTCGCCTGTGCAGCGCTTCTGGCGGCGCACGCGCTGCTCTTGGCTTATTCGGCGGCGGGCAATTCGGCGACGTTCGATGAGCCGGCCCATCTTGCCGCCGGTGTTGAGTACTGGAAGCATCACGATCTCTCGATCTACAGCCTCAGCCCGCCGCTGCTGCGGCTTTGGGCGGGCATTCCCGCCGTTCTCGCCGGCGCCCAGGCGCCCCAGACCGATCAGGTGGACCAGCGGCCCATCGTCGAGCGGCATTGGCTTTACGCCGATGCTTTCGTCGCCGCCAATTTCTCCCGCTTCCCGTTTCTATTGCTCCTGTCGCGGCTGGGGATGATCCCCATCTCCTGTTTTGCCGGCTGGATCACCTACCGCTGGACGAACCGGCTCTACGGCTGGCGCAGCGCCATGGCCGCCTGCGCCATGTATTGCCTCAATCCCACTATCCTGGCGCACGGGGCGCTGGTCACGACGGACGTCGGCACGGCCGCGGCGATGCTCGCCTCCTGCTGGCTCTGGTGGAGGTTCTGCCGCTCGCCCTCCGCCCGGCGGTGGATGCTCGTCTGCGCCGCATTGCTGGCGGCGCATCTCTGCAAATTCACCGCCGTCCTGCTCTGGCCCATGATGCTGGCGATGGCGATTCCCTTCGTACCCTGGCGGCATCGCGGGCGGCGCTGGATGCTGCCCGCCGCCTGGGTTGCCCTCGGTATGACCACGCTCCTCCTGCTCAACGCCATCTACGGTTTCCGCGGAACCGGGCGCCCCCTCGGCTCCTTCGCCTTCGACTCGGATTTCTTGCAACACCTCCGCCAGGAACTGCCGGCAAGCTTCCCCTCGCCGGTCCCGCGCTCGCTCCTGCTCGGCATCGACGCCCAGAAACACGATTCCGAAGCCGGCTACGAGGCCTTCCTGTTCGGCGAAGTTTATCAGGGGTCGCGCTGGTACTATTTTCCCGCGGCGCTGCTGTGCAAGCTGCCGATCGCCATGCTCCTGTTGCTTGCCGCCGCCGTGGCGTCAAAGCTCGGTTCGCGCGGCCGCGCATCCCCCGCCAGACGCGCCGGGGAATGGAGCCTCTTCTTCGCCCTGGCCTTCTTTCTCCTCGGCGTCATCGGCGTGGGAGACCTGAATATCGGCACGCGCTATCTGCTGCCGGCGTTTCCCCTGGCATTCATCCTCATTTCCCGGATTTGGTCCGTCGATCGCCGAACCGCCGGGAAAACGCGATCGTTTTTCCCGTATCTCCGCGATGCCCTCCTGGCCCTGCTGGCGGTCGAAACCCTCTGGGTATGTCCCCGGTTCCTTACCTTCGTCAATTTCGCGGTGGGGGGGCCGTCCAACGGCTGGAGGCTGCTCAGCGATTCCGACTTCGACTGGGGCCAGGGCCTCATCGACTTGCGCCAATGGATGCAGGACCACCGGGTCTCCACCATCACGCTGACCTATTTCGGCTTCGTCGATCCGGCCGCCTATGGCATTCATTACACTCCGATTATCCAGCGCAGCAACGCCGACTATGTCGCCGTGAGCAGCTACTTTCTGGACGGTTTGAAAACCCGGATCGTGACGCGCTGGGACCCCGCCACGTCTCGAAACGAGCGCACCTGGATCGGCTTGCGCTACGCCAAGGCATTGCAGGCCAAGACGCCGGTCGCCGTTGCCGGGCATACGATATTCATTTATTCGCTCGACGAGGTGGAATCCGCCGGAGCCCTTTCCCCGGGCCCGTAGATCAACCGCCGCTGCCCCTCCCCCGGCGGCCGCGGAATCAGCAGGCGAATGCCGAAATGATCGTCGCGCAGCGGCTCGGCGCCCAGATCGAGCATCGGCAGCGGCTGCTCCCGGTAGTTCTCCTCAATCCACCCATAGAGTTTCCGCCCGTAATCCCGGCCGAAGAATCTCTCGCCGAATTCGCTCGTATCCTTGTGCACCAGGAAAACGTAATCCGGCGGCGATTTCTTCAACGCCTCCAGCATTCGCTCCTCGCCGAACAGCAGCAAATCAGGAGGGTTGAAATTGACGTACGGCGTGGCGGTGCGCACGCGGGTGAGGTAATTGATCGTGATCCCCTCGGGGAAACAGGCCAGCGATTTGTCCGCCGGGATGACCTGTTCCGCCGCCAGCACCGCCTTGTTGACGCAATTGCCGCGGATCGAATCGGCCCAGAATTGATCCGCCCCGGTTCCCACCGAAACCGTGAGCCGTTTTGTGGCCATATTCGTGATCGAAAGATGGACGAGCAGGACAACGGTCCATGTTCCGCCGATCCCCGCCAGGAAAATGCCGGCGCATCCACCGAGCCGGCGCAACGCCGCCGGAGCCCAGCCGAACAGCGCGATCAGCAGCAGCATCGTCGCCGGCATCGCCAGCCAGCAGCCGTAGTGAATGATCCGCGCGTACAGAAAGACTTTTCCCAGAAGAACCAGGCTGAAAATGCCCAGGATCGCCGCCAGGGCGGATTGGTCGGGTTGATCGCGGCGGCGATAAAAGCGGATGATTGCCACGACGGCGACCGCCGCGGCCACCAGCGGCAGCGGCCGAAACATCGAGGCCCAATCGCGATGCCGCCATTGCCAGCCGGCAAATATCGCTCCGAGAAA
>JBEKXM010000604.1:0-2976 GCA_049512115.1 Tepidisphaeraceae bacterium
GCATCAGAACCTCGGTTGCGCCCTGCACCGCACAGGGAACCTCGACGCCGCCGAGACCCATCTCCGCCGCGCACTGGAGATTCACCCCAAGATGGCCGATGCGCACAACAACCTTGGCGGCGTTCTGGCGGCGCGGGTCCGGCTGCCCGAAGCGGTCGCCCACTACCGCCAAGCGCTCACCCTGCGCCCGGATTTTGCCGCCGCGATGTCCAACCTCGGCTCCGCCCTCCGCTTGCTCGGCCAGCGCGCCGAGGCCATCCAGGTTCTTCGCAGGGCCATTCAACTCGCACCCGATTTGCCCGAGGCCTTCAACAATCTGGGCATCGTCCTCAAAGACGACGGACAACTCGACGAAGCGGTCGCGACCTATCGGAAATGTCTCGCCATCCGCCCCAGCATGGCCGATGCCACGAACAATCTCGGCAATGCGTACAAGGACTGCGGAAACGTGCGGGACACCGTCGCGTGTTATGGACGCGCTCTGGCGCTGGGACCGCCCGAGCCGGGAATTCACAGCAACCTGGTCTATACGCTCCAGTTCCATCCCGGATATGACGATGAATCGCTCTTCCGCGAACAGCGGAGATGGAACGAGATTCACGCCATCCCGCTCAAGGCCTCCATCCGGCCGCATGACAATGAACGCTCGCCGGACCGCAAGCTGCGCGTGGGCTATGTGTCCGCCTATTTTTATTCGCAGGCGGAATCGTTTTTCGTTGCGCCCCTCCTGGAGAACCACGATCGCCGGCAGTTTGAGATTCACTGTTACGCCAGCGTCGTCCGCCCGGATCAATTCACCAGACGCCTGAAGTCGGCCGCGGACAGTTGGCACGAGGTGCTGGGGTCGCGGGATGCCGACCTCGCCGAGCAAATCCGCCGCGACCGCATCGACGTCCTGATCGACCTGGCCATGCACATGGCACACAACCGGATGCTGGTGTTCGCGCGCAAGCCGGCGCCGGTGCAGATCGCCTGGCTTGCCTATCCCGGTGGCACCGGGTTGGATGCCATGGATTATCGCATCACCGACTCCTTCATGGACCCGCCCCAAAACCCCACCACGTATTATCGCGAGCAGTCCTGGCGATTGCCCGATTGCTGGTGTTGTTACGATCCCTTATGCGATCTGCCCCCGGCGCCGCCGCGAACCGATGGCCCGATCCGATTTGGCTCGATCAACAATCCCTGCAAGAACAATGACGCCATCCTTTCGCTTTGGGCGCGAATCATGAGCGGTGTCCCCGATTCCAGGCTCCTGATGCAATCCTTCAGCGAAGTGGACAAAAATCGAATCCGGTCGATTTTTCACCGCGGCGGCGTCGCGCCCCAGCGCATTGAATTTGTCCCTCGAACACAGCGCAACGATTATCTGCGTCTATACGACTCCATCGACATCGGCCTCGATCCCCTGCCGTATAATGGAATCACCACCACCTGCGATGCGCTGTGGATGGGCGTGCCGGTCGTCACTCTCGCCGGGCAAACCGCCGCCGGACGCGCGGGGGTCAGCATCCTCTCAACCGTCGGACTGATCGAACTGATCGCACGCACCCAAGAGCAGTACGTCCAGATCGTCACCCAACTGGCCGGCGATCCGCCACGTCTGGCGCAGCTCCGCTCCACGCTGCGCCAGAGAATGACCCAATCGCCGATGATGGACGGCCCCGGGTTTGCCCGGAAGATGGAATCGGCGTATCGCCAGATGTGGCAGCGATGGTGCAATAGCGCGGTCCAAGCATCATGATCGATTCGTTGCAAATTCCGCAATTGCTGGAAAAGGCGCTGCACTGCCAGCAGTCCGGCCGGCTCGACGAGGCCGCGGAGCTTTACCGCGGGATTCTTGCCCGGAACCCTCAGCAGGCCGCAATGCTGAACAATCTGTCAAACGTATTGAAGGATTCCGGAAAGATAGAGGAGGCGGTGGATCTTTGCCGCAAGGCCGTGGCGATGGAGCCGGGTAATGCCCAGATCCACAGCAGCCTTTGCTACAAGCTGCATTTCCATCCTGATTATGGTCGAGATGCCGCTTTTCACGAGCTGCGCCAATGGAATCTCAGGCATGGCCAAGCCAATCTTGTCGAATATTCCGGCGATCGTTCGCCCGACAGGCGGCTGCGGATCGGATACGTCTCGCCGGACTTTTACGGTCATGCCGAGTGCTTCTTCGTGCTTCCGCTGCTCGAATCGCACGACCGCAAGAACTTCCAGGTGCATTGCTACTCCAGCGTTCGCCGGCCGGATAAGGCCACCGAACTGCTCAAATCCTGCGCCGATGTCTGGCACGACGTGCGCGAACTGACCGATGAGCAGCTTGCCGCCAGGGTGCGCGGCGATGGCATCGACATCCTCGTCGATCTGACGATGCACATGGCTTTCAATCGCCTGCCGGCGTTCGCGCTCAAGCCCGCGCCAGTGCAGGTGACCTGGCTGGCATATCCCGGCGGGACGGGGTTGGAGTCGATGGATTACCGCCTGACCGATTCCTGGATCGATCCCCCCGGCGAAAGCGATCGGTATTATTCCGAGAAATCGGTGCGCTTGCCCGATTGTTGGTGCTGCTATCATCCGTTGGGAGACGTTCCGCCCGCCGCGGCGAAACCGCGCGCGCCCGTGACGTTCGCTTCGCTGAACAATCCCTGCAAGCTGAACCGCCCCACCCTGGCGCTCTGTGCCAAAGTGCTGTCGCGCGTGTCCGACTCCCGGCTCCTGCTCCTGGTCGAATCGGAAATCCAGCGCCGCCAAATCGCCGAATCCTTCGCCTCGGCCGGCATCGATCCGCTTCGCATCGAATTCAGGCGCCATTGCCGCCGCGGCGAATATCTCCGGATATACGACCGCATCGACGTCTGTCTCGATCCGCTGGTTTACAACGGAATCACCACGACCTGCGACGCGCTGTGGATGGGCGTGCCGGTCCTCACGCGGGTCGGTTCAACCGCGCCCGGACGGGCCGGGCTTAGCATCCTGTCCAATCTG
>JBEKXM010000605.1:0-2967 GCA_049512115.1 Tepidisphaeraceae bacterium
ATCCGAATTCCGAATCAATCGGTAGGGCTTCGCCCTCCGCCGGTAGGGCTTCGCCCTCCGCCCCGAAGCCCAAAACCAGAACGTCCGGCCAATCACTTTCGCCCGTATTCCCAGCCGGCGGCCGCCGGCCCAAGGGCTCCAGCCCAGCCCCGCTACCATGGCGTTCATCCCATTCACCGGCGCAGGTTTCAGCCGGCGTAAACCGTCTTGCTCACTTTGCCGCGGGGCCGGAATTGTCTTGGGGCCGAGCGTGCCCAAGCTCCTGGCGCAGGCGGTCGATCGCGTCGAGCAATTCGTGATGGCGGATGTCCTCGGAGGTGGGTTTCTTTTCGACGAAGGTGATGGTGCCGGTTGGCTCCAGTATGGCGCTCTCGACTTCCGCGAGTGAGGCGATTCCCTGGCGATGCGCCGCCGCCGCCAGTTCGGCCCGGGTGATCAACTCGCGGTCGAGATGGTTCCGCAGAACGTGGCCATTGCGCATGAGAAAATCGCGGTTGCCCTCGACGAGAGTTTCCAGCTTCCGATGCCGGTGGACAAAGCGGACGACCAGGTAGTTGACGAACAGCAGCGTGGCTGCCCCGAGGATCCCGCCGGTGACGGTATTGTCGTCGCCGATGATCGCGTTCTGCACCGTGTTGGACAGAGTAAGCAGCACGACCAGGTCGAACGGATTGAGCTGCGCCAGCTCGCGTTTGCCCGCCAGGCGGAGGCCCACGAGCAGGAAGAGATACACGCAGATCGGACGGAGGATTTTCTCGAGGATCGGAAGCTGCAAGAAGAACATCTCGTGCCAGAGAGTGGACATATTGCCCTCGTTGTTGAAAACGAGGGGATCATAACAACACGGCGATGGCTGAGAAGATAAAAGGGAGCGATATGCCCGCCGAGTACCTTCGTTTGCCGAACGCCTTGACACTTTGGCCGCGTTTCGTTGGAGTTTGGCCCATGGCGCGGAGGGTTTTCATTACGGTGGGGGAAGCGAGCGGCGATCAGCACGCCGCGCTGCTCATCCGCGAGCTTAGAGCCCTCAACAAGGACATCATCATTGAAGGCATCGGGGGCCCCGCGATGGCCGCGGCGGGGGCCATGGTCCATTACGACACGGTTCAGCGGGCGGCGATGGGATGGAAAGGCGCGTTGCGCTACTTCGAGATGCGGCGAATATTCAAATGGTCGCGCAACCATTTTCGCCAGCGGCCGCCCGACTTGGTTATCTGCATCGATTCCTGGGCGATGAACTGGCATTGGGCGAAGTTGGCGCATGGGATGAACGTTCCGGTGATGTACTACATCGCACCGCAGATGTGGGCCAGCCGGCCCGGCCGCATCAAGCGCCTCCGCCGCTATGTGGACCGCGTGGCCTGCATCCTGCCGTTCGAGGAAAAATTCTTCCTCGACCGCGGCGTGCAAGCCACGTTCGTCGGTCATCCGCTGTTCGACGAACTGCCCCCGCATCCGCCGGTCGATCCGGCAATGCGATTCCCGAACCGACCGCCGGTCATCGGCGTCATTCCCGGTTCCCGCGCCGCGGTCGCCCGGGAAAATTTCGGCAATCTCCTCGAGGTCTGCGATCGAATCGTCGAATCTTTTCCGCAGGCCACTTTCCTGGTCCCCACGATGCCGGCCACGCACGGCGTCGTGACGCGGCTTCTCGAAGCCAAATACGCCGCGCGTCCGCAGGAGATCTCCGAGGGTGTGCAGGCGATCGGGCCATTTTCACTGGGGATGAATCAGTTCAACCAGCTCATTCCGCGATGCGATCTTTGCCTGACGGTTTCCGGCACGGCGACGCTCCACGCGGCCGGCCACGGCGCGCCGCAGATCGTCGTGTACCGCCTGAACCCCTTCATCTGGCACCTGGCGGCCCGGTGGATCGTCAAGGCCCGCGTCTTTTCACTGGTGAACCTCCTGAACGATGGCCGCCAGCCAATCGTGCCGGAATTCGTGCCCTGGTACGGATCGAACCAGCCGGTAGCGGACAAAGCGTTGGAATACCTTAAAAATCCCCGGCTTTTGGCGGAGCAGCGCGACCGGCTACAGAACCTGATCCGCACGCTGAACCGCCCCGGCGCCAGCCGCAACGCGGCCCGGCTGGCGCTCGATCTCATGGTCGGACGTGCCACAACCCTCGGTGGCCAACCGCCCGTCGCCTGATCATCGGATCTATCCTGGTCATTTGTCCCCGATGGAAACAACCCGCCTGGCCGTCAGGAACACAAGATGAATCCCGCCGATGTTTTGCCCGGCGACCGTTCGGATGGCCTCGGCATAGAGCCGCACCTGACGGCCGTAAGTTTGCGCGCGTTCCTCCAGTTCCGCTCCGCTCACCCGGTCGGTTTTATAATCGACGATCGCCAATCCCGATTCCGTCGGAACCAATAGATCGATCCGCCCGCGGATCATTATCTGATCTGATGCATCGTCGCTCGGCGGAGAATCCTGGGCGGGCCTCATCAAGGCGAAGGGAACTTCGCGCATCAGGCCGGCGTGGGCGGCGCGGATCAATTTTCCCACCTCGGTTTCCTGGAGCCACAGGACCGCGGCGCGATCGACGAGCCCGGCAGCCTGGGCCGATAACAATTTCCGGTCCACCAGTTCCGCGATTTGCCGCTCGATCTCGGGCAACGCCGCGGGGCCGGAAAAATCGAAATATTGCAGCAGCGCATGCGTCGCGTTGCCGATGTCCGTGGCCCGCGGCGTTGCCTCCTTCTGGAAAAACCGCGGCAAATCCAGCTTGCGCCCAAGCGGCAAATTCGATTCACGCGCCTCGGTGGCAATTCCCTTCGCCAACGACGTGACCGAAGCCGTCGGCGGGACGCGCGTGCAGGCATCGAAGGGATAGGCGGTCTGAAATCTTTGGATCAATTGCCGGGCCGCATCGTTCATCGGCGGGTCGCCCGGCAACGGCTCGAGCCGGACCATCCCCTTCTGCCGCGCTGAGAATTCCGGACGCTGATGGCGGGGATT
>JBEKXM010000606.1:0-2952 GCA_049512115.1 Tepidisphaeraceae bacterium
GCCGATCAGTTCCAGCTTCTTGAGCAGTTCCCGCGCCGTTCGCAATGGGACCGAACACCCGGTCCACCAACGGCTGTCGATGCGGGCCGTCAGACATCCATCCCGGCCGGAAATCCACTCCGCGATCCCGTCCTGTTCACGAAGTCGATCAGCCAGTTCAGGTTGGAATGACGCCATGGCTGAGAGATTGGCCCGGAAATTGACCGTCGCCCGCCCGGCCGCGGCCGTATCGGCAATCTGAGCTTCTTCCAGTGCGGTGGACATCTGCTGTAGCGTGTTATCGGACATTCGCACCTGCGGGGTTTAACTGGGCTAACGTATGGAAAGTTACGCATTTCGCCTCGACGGCCGGGTGGAATGCGGTCCTTCAACGCACCCAGGTCTATCAGTTCAAGTCAGGTACGGTACAATTGTGGGCAATGCGGGTTTTCGATTATGCCGAAGCGAGCGCCGGCGGGTCGAAGCCGGTTTGGGGCCGTATCGCTGCCGGGTGTTTTGCGATATTTGTTGCGAGCTGGATTTTCGGGGCGTACTTTGTGCCGGTATCAAGCGCCGCGGCCAGTCCGTACATCTGGGTTGTGGTGTCGCTTTTTCTAACCGCGACGGCATTGAGCGTCTTCGCAGTGGTTCGGCGTGCCACGCGAACGGCTGCGGCGTGGGTAGCATTCTGGTGTTGTATGGCTTGCTGGCTGATTGTGTCTTGCGCCCTATCTTTGAGGTCATTGTGAGCAAAGCTGTTCGGCAGCGTGCAGCCACCCTACCCGTCGCGCCTTGATGAGGCACGGCAACGGGGATCAAACGGACGAATACACGTTGGCTCGCCTCTCGGAAATGTACGAAGCGGTCAAGGGCTTGCCGACACCCGACGCACAGCCTCGGCACGCCCCGGCGGTCCAAGTCGTAGGCGGCGCCGTACAAAGTTCGGCCAATGGTCAGGTGGACACGAGGTGGACACGTGGTGGACACGGACCGGCAACGACCGGCAGTCATCCGACCACCGTAAGAATGCCTCTGAAAGTGAAGAATCGTCGCGAAAATCCGATAGTTTTCACGCATCGGCAGGCATCGGAAGGCGCCGACTTGCTTCGGCGTCAAAACCGCGATAGCGTGCTAAAAACGAGCCCGCGTAGCTCAGTTGGATAGAGCGCTGGTTTCCTAAACCGGAGGTCTCAGGTTCGAATCCTGACGCGGGTACTTGTTGGCGAGGCTGGGCTGGTGGGAATCATGCGCGGAACTGGCGCCAGTTGATGGCCAGCTTGCGCATGCGCGAGCGGAGGGTTTGCGGATTGATGCCCAGCGCCTTGGCCGCGCCGAACGGCCCTTCGATGCGGCCATGGCTGGCCCGCAGCGCCGTTTCGATGTGGCGGGCCGCCATTGTGTCAAGTGTGAGCGAGGGCGATTCGGTGGCGGGCGGGATTGATGGGGTCATCGATCCCGCGGGCAATGGGGTGGGCTGCCCGCTGCCCAGCGCCTTGGCGACTTCAAGCCTTCGACCATCGCCGAGGATCGCCGCGCGCTCGATCACTGATGCCAGTTCGCGCACGTTTCCCGGCCAATCGTAGGCGGTCAGGCTGCGCATGTCCTCCGGGGTCGGCAGCGCCGGCGGAAGGCCAAGGCGTTTGGCGGCTTTCAATGCGAAGTGCGTGGCCAGTGCGGGGATGTCCTGCCCGCGGTCTCGGAGCGGGGGCAGATGGATGGGAAAGACACTGATGCGATACCACAGGTCTTGGCGGAACATGCGCTGCCCCGCCAGGAGATGCAGGTCGGCGTGCGTGGCGGCCACCACGCGCACGTTCACCGTCAGGGTCGTTTGTCCACCGACGCGTTCGAAGGTGCCATCCTGCAACACGCGCAGGAGTCTGACCTGCGCCGCCGGCGGCAGCTCCCCGATCTCGTCCAGGAACAGCGTGCCGCCGTCAGCCCGCTCGAACCACCCCTTGCGCGTGGCGATGGCGCCGGTGAAACTTCCGCGATCGTGTCCGAACAACTCCGAATCGACCAGTTCGGGCGGGATAGCCCCGCAGTTTACGCGGATCATGGGCCCTTGCGACCGTTTCGAGCGGGCATGGATTGCGCGGGCCACGACTTCTTTGCCCGTCCCTGTTTCCCCCAGAATCAACACCGGCGCCTCGGAGCGCGCCACCAACTGTACTCGCTCCATCACGCCGGCCAGACCCGCTTCAGCGCCGACGATCGTGTCGCTGACGGTCTTGCGACCCAGCCGGGTGAGCAGCGCTCGGTTCTCCGCTTCCACAGCCTCGCGCAGAGTTTTCAGTTCGCGGAGGCGGTAGTCGTTGTGGAGGCCCGCGGCAAACGGCTCGACGAGTTTGCGCGCGATCGCCACCTGCTCAGCCGTGAACTTGCCGCTGTTACCCGTGACCAACACCATCGCTCCCGGGTGCGACTCGTTGCTTTCCTCTTGCTCACCGTACTGGCGCAGCCCTGCCACCAGCAGGTCGCAGGCCTCGTCGCAGGCGGGCAAAAGCGGCTCAAGCTGGAAGCGTCGCACGGCATCGGGTCCATGGACGAGTTGCCCGCGCCGGCACCAACTCGCCAGGGCAGCAACGACTTGGGGCGCCGGAGCAGGGCGTCCCACCGATGTACTGGATTCCATGGCCGGCGCGCAGGCCGCCGTCTCCATCCGCCCGCCCGGCACGTCCAGTCGCTGAAGCAGTACCAGCCCGGCCCCAAGCTGCTTCCGCAAGTTCGGCATTAGGCTGCGCAGAACTTGGGGAAGCTCCAGATGACGTCCGATTTCCCGCCAAGTCATCAACAGAGGGGACATAGTATTTCTGTGTATTATGACAGAAAATCCATCATAAGCAACTGATATTCCGCGATCTATGTTGGGACTGTGGTCATAGCCATACTGGAACCGCATTTTCGGGGCCGCCAACGCTGATTCGGTTAACGGCGCACCCTTTGCTTTGGATAAGAGCAAGGAGACCCGAC
>JBEKXM010000607.1:0-2940 GCA_049512115.1 Tepidisphaeraceae bacterium
ATTCTGATCCACAACGAGGAGCACTCCATTTTGCCCCTCTACGACCGCTTGTCGGCGGTCCTGGATTCGGTGCGCCGGCCCTACGAGATCCTGTTTATCGACGACGCTTCCACCGACCGCAGTTTCGAGCTGCTGGCCAACCTGGTCGAAACCGACGCCCACCTGAAGGTGATCCGCTTGCGCCGCAATTTCGGCCAGACTGCCGCGCTTTCCGCCGGTTTTCACGAAGCCAAGGGCGACATTATCATCGCCATGGATGGCGACCTGCAGCATGCCCCCGAAGACATTCCGGCCCTGCTCGCCAAAATCGACGAAGGCTTCGACATCGCCAGCGGCTGGCGCAAACATCGCGTGGATAACGCCATCATGCGCAGGATTCCCTCGCACATCGCGAATTGGCTGATGGCTAAAGCTTCAGGCGTGGAACTGCGCGACTTCGGCACCACCTTCAAGGCCTATCGCGCCGAAGTGCTGAAAGACGTCAATCTGTACGGCGAGCTGCACCGCTTCATTCCCGCCCTGGCCAGTTTCTATGGCGCGCGCATCGCCGAAGTGCCCATCCGCAATACGCCGCGCGCCTCGGGCGATTCCCACTACGGCATCGGCCGCACCTTTCGTGTGCTCTTCGATATCCTCACCATCAAGTTCCTGCTCAAGTATTTCACCCGGCCCATGCATTTCTTCGGCCTGCTGGGCCTGATCGGCACCACCTCGGGCGGCGGCGTGCTGTTATGGCTCGCCATCGAAAAGCTGATGGGTATCGACATCGTAGCCGAGCACGGCCCGCTCATGATGGCTGCCGGCCTGGCGCTGCTCGGCGGCCTGATGATGTTTTCCACCGGCCTGCTGGGCGAAATCCTCATGCGCACCTACTTCGAAAGCCAGGACCGCCGCATCTACGCCGTGCGCGAAATCCTCACCCGCAAACAACGCGGCCTGGCCGGCGGCACGCGCTAAGCTCAGCGCAATCTCTGCCCCACCCGTGGCGCGGACCTCCAGAAGCTGTGAAAAAATCAAATTCGAGCCGCCGATGAACACCGATGACTTCATGGTTTTCTTTATCGGCGTTCATCGGCGTTCATCGGCGGCTATATTCCTTTACACGCGGCGCCCGTCGACCACGCTCCTTTTGGGGCCCGCAACTCGCCGCTGCCTTTGCCCGTAGCCCGAAATGCCGATGTGACCTTTTTCAGTCACAGACTTTCGAAATATTTTTTTACTCCCGCCGTTTCATCGCGCTAGAGCCATTTCGACCCTTCCCCACCACCCCGGTTCCGCCCGCTCGCAGGCTATCGTGGAGCCGAAAGTGGAGCCCATGAACGATTCTCATCTTTCCGATCGAATGTTCCAGGTCATCGACGCCCTGTCCAGCGGCGCCAACCTCACCGAAGCCGCCGCCACAGCCGGCGTCCACCGCAATACTATCGCCAACTGGCGCCGCAATTTCCCCCAGTTCCAACAAGCCCTGGCCCACGCCCAGTCCGACCGCGATTTCATATTCCGCGAACGGGCCGCCGACCTGGTCGACCTGGCCTTCAATTCCCTCCGCGAAATCCTCAGCGACCCGAAAGCCTCCCCCTCCGTCCGTCTCAAAGCCGCCACCTTCATCATCCAAACCGCCATGGCGCCAGCCCTCCTAAAGCCCAAAAGCCCCTCGCCTTCAACGCCCCGCCAGACTCGGACCTCCCCGCGGCCCCCGAAGAAGGGGAAGCCGGGCAAGTGAAACCCACGGAGTCCGCATTTGCACAAGAATGCACAACGGCAAATCCGCAAAATATGCACAACCATGCACAAAAACAGGAACCCTACCGCCGCCCCGGGCCCAAAATCGGCCGCAACGACCCGTGCCCCTGCGGCAGCGGCCAGAAATACAAGCGGTGCTGCCTGGGCAAATCCCAAACGGCCGCGGCCTGACGGAGCATTCGACCGCGTAAGTTGGAGGGCGGACGCCCTAAGTGGCGCGGGCACTCGTGCCTGCCGTGTCGGGACTCATCCCGACACGCTGTCGCCCCGAGGACGTCCCATCCCCGCGGAAAAAGCAAATGGTGCTGGATTTCTCCGACAGGATACTGCGGCCGCTCTTCGAACGCGGTTTCGTCATTCTCGAACTTCCGCGAACCTAACCGCGACCGTTAAGGGAGCGGTTGCCGGCTTCGTCGCTCACGCTCCTGTTTGGTTCCGCCTCTGCGGCATTATCCCAGCCCCTCATCACCCCACCCAGCGTGCCGCGCCTGCCGGAAAGCGGCCCTGTCGCGGCGGGTCACGTTGCGCCATTCGATGCCGGTTGGGGTGCACTGCGCGATCCGGATCAAACCCGGCCTCGGTTCCGGCCTTCGCACGATGCGGGCCGCCGGGAGTTCCACCGGATGGCGAGCCACGGCCAGGTAACTGAACTTTTCGTCTTCGTAGTTGAGATCGGCGGCCTTCAGGCGGCGATGCAGGGAAGAGCGTTCCACTCGGGCCGCGAAGTGGCACCAGTCCGGACTCTGGATGGGACAGGGACCGGCGCCGGGACAGGGCGCCACCATGGCTGCTCCGCGCGCGACCAAACCGGCGCGCCATTGGACGATGGCGGCGAATCCGCGCGGCGTGCCGGGCTCGATCAAGACCAGCGCCACGCGCGCCGCGTCCCACAATCGCCACACCGCGCTGGGATCCATTTCGCCCGCCGAGTACGCGGCGATCACCAGATCGTGAGGCGGCAGCTCTTTCATGCGCGCGATGTCTCCGGAGAGGAGCGCAGCATCCGGCAGCCATTCCGCCGCCGCGCGGGCGAAATCCGCATCGCGCTCCAGCATGGTGACGGCTGCATCGGGGAACGACGCCCGCGCGGCGAGCGAAGCCGCGCCGGTGCCGGCCCCGACATCGAGCACGCTCGCGGGAACGCCATCGCCCAGCCGGCGCCGCACTTCGCTCAATACGTGAAGCGCCGCGGCATAA
>JBEKXM010000608.1:0-5260 GCA_049512115.1 Tepidisphaeraceae bacterium
TCGCCGCTCAAGGGCTTCGACAACGGCCGCGGGCACCGACGGCCGCGAACGTAAGAGGCTGGCGCGATCTGTCGGTCCTTTACGCTTGAACACTTCACGACCATATCGGCCGCGATTCGACAATTCAAGCGGGTCAATGGCGCCGGGTGAAACGTCCGCCTCGAAGATCGCATCGCTTCCCACAATCGACGACGTTGCCGTTCGCGCTTCCGTTGATTACTCTTGTAGTCATTTGTGGTTATTGGCTCGCGTCGCCTTTAATATCCTCGCGCGGCACGGTGGCGGCGGGTCAGGAAGCCCGTTGCGCCCAGCAGAAAAAGGCTCGCCGATGCGGGCTCGGGGACTGCCGACACGGAAATGTTGTCGATCCCGAAATCGTTCCCGCTCGCAGTCGTCGTAAAATCATGCAGGATCAGCGAGGCGCTCGCGTTGCTTGCGGAATTCCAGGAAAACGTGAACTGCTGCCAGCCGTTCGAGCCCCAAGTCCCCACGGCGGATACGGGCGAGCCCAGGAGCGTGCCGTCAATCTGCGGCTGGACCGATGCCACGGCAATTCCGTTGGTGTCGGCGTTGGTCAGATAGAAGCTCACCGAATAGTTCGTGTTCGGGCTAACGCTGAACGTCGGGCTGATGAAGAACTCGTCATTGCCGGTCGGGATCACCGTACCCCCGTTGTAGAGATAGGTGCCTTCGAATAGGAAATACCCGTTCCCGCTCACGTCCTGGTTGATGTCCGTGCTGAAAGCGGATGGGTTACCGGGCCATATCGCGGGGTTGTATGTCGTTTGGGTGATGAAGCCGTTTGCCGAATTGGGATCGAGCCAGTAGGGGTCATTGACCGTATATGTGGCGGACCCCGTATTGAAATCCTGCGAGTAGTCGGCGCGCGCCGTCTTGGCCGTGCAAATGAGGCAGAGTGCCGCCGTCCATGCAAGGCCCGTGACGGCCGATCCGCCGGCGTCAAAGCTGAAGTGGCGTTTCATAAGGGTGCTCCTTGTAAAAGGGGGGAAGAAAAAAAATGCATATCACTGATTGTTCGAATCGATTAATTTCCGCCGCGGGCGGCGCTTGAGCAGGGCGATGCCGCCGATGCCCAGGAGCGCAAGCGTGGATGGCTCCGGAACCGGCGGGCCGGCCACGAAATTCTCGATGTTGATGGTCGAGCCGTTGGTCGCGTCGCTGGAGGAGGTGAATCCGAAATATCCGGTCGGTCCGCCGACCAGCGATTGCAGGGAAGCCGGCAGCGGCACGTTGTTCAGGCCGATGGAGTTCCCATTGAACAACACCGAAAGCGTGCCCGTTGGATCGGGCAGACCGGGCGCATCGTAGGTCACCGTGACGATATTGGGAACGTTGGTGATGTTGCCCTCGCTGCCGGTCTGGGTGGCGAACGCCGCGGACGGAACGTCGAGATTGGAATTGTTCGTGTTGGCGAAAAGTTCAAACTGATTCGTTGTGCCGGTGGTCAGCGCGACCGCCAGGCTGTTCTGAATGGCTTGGCCTGCCAGAGCTACGCCGTCGCCGTAACCAAGTTGTGTTCCGCCCCCGCCCAGCTCGGCCGGTCCATCGCCCTGGATGACAAACGCCAAGCCATCGCCGCCGTTGGGGGCTGCGCCCGTGGGGTTCTGCAGGAAAAATGTGTACTGCGCCGTGAAGCTTTGCGTCACGTCCTGCGGCGCCGTGACGAAGACCGAGCCATTCTGGTTGGTCCCGTTGATCATTGGAATGGTGCCCGCGACGACCAATCCGGAGTTTCCGCTGAACGTGAACGGGCCGTAAAAGGCGAAGGCGGGATAGTAGTAAATTGAGGGCTGTGCCAATGCCGCCGAGCCGCAGAGGAGCATTAACGTCACTACCAGCGCGATGTGTTGCAAACGCATTTTTCTTCTCCCGTCGTTGAGATGTTCTCCGAGATGTGTGGATGCGGCACCAGCCACGACAGATACCGAACCATCCAAACCATATCTTAATATTAATTCCTTAAAAACGGCTCCACCTACCAATTATGCGACATATTAAATAGCCGCCATAGCTGGAATGTCAAGCGAATTCGGTCGGATATGAGCAATATCAGGATATTTACGTGCGTTCAGAGCCGCCAGACCGTCATCCCGCCGTCGATGTGCAGCACCTGTCCGGTCGCGTAGGAAAGCTCGCCCCTGGCGAGCACGGCGGCGGCGCGGCCGACGTCTTGCGGCGTCCCCCAGCGCTTTTCAATCGTCAATCCGTCGGCGATCAGGCGGTCGTACTTTTCCTTCACCCCCGCGGTCATGTCGGTTGAGATGATCCCCGGCCGGATCTCGTACACGTCGATGCCGAACTCGGCCAGTCTGGCCGCCCACAGTTGACTGGCCATCGCAATGCCGGCTTTGGAGATGCAATAATCCCCGCGATTGACGGATGCGACCGTGGCGCTGACGGAGGACAGGTTGATGATGCAGCCGCGCCAGTCCTGGCCGCCTTGTTGCCGCTGGCGGACCATCCACCGGGCAACCGCCTGGGTGAGAAAATAAGGGCCCTTGAGGTTGATGGAAATCAGCCGGTCGAAGCTTTCTTCGGTTGCGTCGAGCAAATCCGCACGGACGCGGGGCGCGACGCCGGCATTGTTCACCAGCACGTCCAGCCGTCCGAAGCCCTGCTCGATCTGCTGAAGCATCGCGGCCCGAGCGGCCGGATCGGCGACGTCGGCGCGGACGTACATCACCTTGGCGCCGGCGGATTGCACAGTGGCGACGGCATCGGCGACGGCCGCAGGCTCGTGCAGATCGTCGATCGCGACGTCAAATCCACTCTGTGCCAGCGCGGTTGCGATTCCCAGCCCGATCCCCCGGCTTCCGCCCGTCACGAGCGCGACTTTTTTTTCGTTTGCCATCTCGTCAAGTCCCCGAATCGAAGAAAGTCAGATAAGGTCTTTTGCCGTCGGCCAGGCGCTCGCAGGGGATTTTGCGGCCGGGGGGGACGTAATCCCAACCGTTGGGGCGATGGTACACCGAATGCAGCACAAGCCCCTGGTGCTCGGCGGACTTCGCCAGATAACCGTCCCCCAAAAGCGTTTTGGCGACGGCCAGACCGGCGGAAAGATAGCGCGCTCCGTCCTTGCCGAGATATTTGCCCAGGCGGAGCAATCCCTGCGCGGCGATCGCGGCGGCGCTGGAATCCACCGGCTCATGTTCGTTGAACGGATCGGCATCCCGCCCTTGCCAATCACCCAGCCGATGCAGGTTCGGCGCGCCGGTGTCCCAATAGGGGATTCCGTCGGCGGCGGTGGCGCGATCGACGTAAAAATCCGCCGTGGCCGTCGCGGCTTGCTCGAAAATTTTCACCAGTTCCTGCGGCGACTCGGCGGGACCCAGGGCGCGGAAAAATTCCAGTTCCTCGGCGAATCCCAAAATCGCCCAGGCCAACCCGCGCGTCCAGGTGCTGAACGGCGAATACCCCTGCTGGGAATTCGGGCAGCGGAATCGCCCGTCGTTCCGATTGAAGATTGCCTCATGCGCGGTGCGCCCGCGAACGTCCGGGGTATCGTAAGCATCCCGGCCCGTTCCATAATAGACGTTGTAGGCGGCGGTCTTGCGCCCATGTGCCGCCACCCGCTTCAGCAGCGAATTCTTCGCATCGTTTTCACCCATCAGCACGTGCCCCAACTGATGCGCCAGCCCCAGAATCCGCAGGCTTCGCATCGTGTCGATGAACAGCGAGTGCGGTCCGTTGAAGGAATAGACGTATCCGTCGTCATTGGACCCCGCCCATCTCGACGCCTGGACCGCGCCGCTAATTTTGATCGCCAGCTCGTAGAACGACAGCTCCCAGTCGTTTTGCGGGATTCGCCCTTCGCGCATCAGCCGGCGAAGATTGCCATAGGTGGAAAGATTGTTGAATCCGTGATCGTGAACCCCGGTGTGCGAAACATGGGGGGCCATGAATCGGAGGGTTTTTGTGCGTCCCAGCTCCAGCAGATCGCGCTGGTCGGTTCCATCGAACGCCAGGATCGCCAGTCCATACTGAAACCCCTGGGTCCATTCGGTCCAACCGCGCGAGGTATATTTCCCCGCGGCGGTGAAGACGGGGGTGCCGTGCGAGGGGTCCCACTGGCGGTCCAACAACTGCGCCTTTTCTCCGGCCAATTCCAGCGCTCGGGCGGCCGGCTTGGCCAAATCCGCGGGGGTCAATTTCGCGTCGATTTTCAAACGTGCTCCAGGTAAGCCGATTTGATCCGCTTCAGCAGTTCAATTTGATTCATCGCCCAAAATTCGCTGGAAAAGATTTCCACTTCGATCATACCGGTGAATCCGGCCCGTTCAACCCAGGCGCGAATCTGCCGCAGGGGGATGCAACCCTCGCCCATCAGGCCGCGGTCCAGCAGCAAATCCCGCGTGGGGATGCGCCAATCGCTGACGTGAAAAGCAAAGATCGCCCCCAGCCGGCCGGATCGGGCGATTTCATTCTCGAGCCGCTCGTCCCACCAGACGTGATACGCGTCGATCGTGACCCCGACTTGCGGCGAGCGGAGCGTTTCCACGATGTCGTTGGCCTGTGCCAGCGTGTTGATCGCGCTGCGGTCGCCGGCATACATCGGATGCAGCGGCTCGATCCCCAGCTTCACGCCGGCGCCCGCCGCGTGGCCAGCCACCGCCGCGATCCCGTCGGCGATCTGCTTTCGCGCTTCGCCCAGCGAGATTCCCGGCACCGCGCCGCAGACCAACACCACCAGCGGCGCGCCGATTGTCGCCGCCTCGTCGATTGTTCGGCGATTGTCGTCCAGCGCCGTTTGCCGATCCGATTCGCTCTTTCCCGGAAAGAATCCACCCCTGCACAGGCTCACGACCTTCAGCCCCGACGCCGCCAGGAGCTTGGCGGATTCCTTCACGCCGGACGGCTGAAGCGCTTCGCGCCAAACGGTGATCCCCGCCGCCCCGGCGGCGCGATACGCCGCCACCGCCGCCGCCAGCCCCAGCGGTTTGGTCGTCATCGTGTGAATGCACAGGCGTGATAGGGGGGCGGGGCTCATGACGTTTTGCGTGATTCGTCTCCTACAGGCCTCTAACAAAAAGACTGACACAGAGATCACAGAGCACCTAGCGCTGGCATCGCCCGCAACCCAAATGGAAGTCGTGCGCTAGCGCCCCAAATCGGGTCCGTGACACAATCGGCGACACTGCAAGACAGAAGATTCTTATCGGTTATGGTTTTCGTGCCGATCGGCCGGGCTGGCTCGAATATAATCAGGCCCTGCCGATGCTCCAACCGTTGGCTTTCCCGT
>JBEKXM010000609.1:0-2931 GCA_049512115.1 Tepidisphaeraceae bacterium
CTGGGCGACGACGCCCAAACCCGCGCCGTTGATGGCGTTGAGCATGTCCTGGACGGTGCCCGTGGGGGACCAGGTGATGGTCTTGGTGAACTTTCCGTTGGTGATGGTCAATCCGGAGTTGTCGATGCCGGCGCCGTCGTTCAAAGATGAGAGCGGGGTGAGGAGCGTGACTTTGGGGTTGAGCGAACTGCCGACGACCGGAGCGCCGGCGCCCTCGCCTGCGGAGGGGGTGGAGATGCCCAGGTCCTGGGCGGTGGCGCCGGTGATGGTGATGTTATCGGTGGGCGCGCCGGTGAGGGTCAGGCCCTGGCCGGTGATGGATGCGGTGATGCCGCCGACGGCCGCCTGGTTGATGAGATTCACCACGTCCCCGACGCTGGCGGAGGAGGAAAGATCGACGGTCTGGGTGACAGTTCCATTGCCGAGGGTGAGCGATCCGAGTTGAAGGCCGCCGTTGGATGCGCCGCCGAGATCGGAGATTCGAGTGGAGACGGAGAGATCGGGCGAGAGGTTGGCCGATCCCGTCACGCCGGAGGAGAGGGCCCCGAAGACCTGAGCGCCGTTGGTTTGTGAGGAGATGGAAATTCCGTCGTCGATGCTGGTTTGGAGGGTTTGAGCGTTGCCGACGAATTCCACGACGCCGTTGCTCTCGACGAAGGGCTGGGTGTTTCCCGAGGCCCCGCCGAAGAGATACTGGCCGTTGTATTGCTGGTTGCCGATGGAAAGAGCCTGGTTATAGAGGGATTGGACGACGCTGGCGTCGCTGGTGCGCTGGGTTTGGCTGACATCGGAGCCGACGTCGGCGGAGGCGATCTGCTCGGCCTGCTGAAGGAGGGTGGTGAGATTGCCGAGACTGGAATCGGTCTGCGAAAGCTGGGCGCCGACGCTGTTGATGGTGTCGTTGTAAGACTGCTGGCGATTGAGGGTCTGCGTAAGCTGCATGATGATGGCGGCGGCCGCGGGATTGTCGCTGGGGGTACTGACGGCCCGGCCGGTGGACAGCTCGTTTTCAGCCTGAAGAAGTTGGGCCTGGGTGCCGACGATCTGCTGAGACAGCACGTTCGCCTGCATCAGGTTGCTCACGCGAGAAATTCCGACGGGAAGCACGGCCATGACGGATCCTAGAGCGTGATGTTCAAGAGCGATTGCATCATTTGGTTCACGGTGGAAATAAACATTGCGGCGCCCTGGTAACTTCGCTGTTGCTGGAGCATGTTGATGGTTTCCTGATCGAGGCTGACGCCGCTGACTGCCTGCTGCTGGGTCTGAAGGGTCTGGACGATATCCTGGGTGGAGGTGGTGTTGCTCTTGGCGGCGGCGCTGGCGGTGGCGACGCCGTTGATCATCCCGTTGTAGGCGTCGGTCCAGGTTTGATTGTTGAGGATGGCCTGGGTGGTCGAGGGGAAATTGGCGATCGCCAGGGCGTTGGAGTTGTCGCCGGGGTCTCCGTTTTGGGCCGCGGCCAGGAGGCTTGGATTCGAGACGACGTTTGAGTTGAGAGCGATCGAACCGGCGTCCGAACCCTGGAAGAAGGTGTTGATGCCCAGGGCGGCGAGGACGTGGCTGCTGTCCTGGCTGAAGGTGAGGGTCACGTTGGGATCGGTGGAGGCGATGGTCAACATGCCGCCCTGGACGGTCGCCTTTACGCTGGTGATGCCGTTCAAACTCGTGGCCAGGCTGTTCAGAGTCGTGTCGGTCGGCTGGCCGGTGAGGTTCACCGGGACCAGCGTGCTGCTGGACAGTCCGGTCTGCGAATTGGTGGTGGTGACGACGAAGCTGCCGTTCACGGGATGAAACGGGAGGTCGGCGGCGGCGCTGTTCAGGGCGGCGGTTGGATCGAGCGCCTGATTGGTGCCGGTGACGCTGCTGTATCCGGTCAGTCCCTGGCCGCTGGAGTAGATGGAGTTCAGCCCGAAGATCAGCCCGCCGGCGAGTGAATTAAGCTGCTGCTGCACAGAATTGAGTTGATTTTGCGAGGTCAGGTCCGCGCCAAGCTGGCCGCTGGTCGCCTGAACGGCGCCGCCGTTGGAGGCAAATTGCAGGGAATAGGTTGGCTGGCCGTTCACCTGGCTTTGCTGGACCGTCAGGCTGTCGGCGCTGGTTGCGACCACCAGCGGTTCGGAGCCGATGTAGACGTTCACGGTGCCATTGCTCTGGTTGACGGTCTGGACGTTGACGAGCTTGGCGAGTTGCTGGACGGCGGCGTCGCGCTGGTCCAGAAGATTATTGTCCGCTCCGTTGGCGGCCTGGCTGGTGGCAATCTGCTGATTCAAGCCGGCGATCTGTTGTGCAAGCTGGCTGGCGTTGGACGCCAGGGAATTCAGTTCACCGCCGAGGTTCGCCTGCACGGTTTGGAGCTGGGATTCCAATCCGTTGAACTGCTGGGCGAGAGTCTGTCCATCCTGGATGACGACCTGGCGTTGGGAGGTGTCCGTGGGGTTGTTGGCAAGCTGCGACCAATCGGTCATGAAACTCGTGAGCTGGGTATCGAGGCTCTGATTGCCCAGGGCGTTAAACACGGTCTCGATCTGCCCGCTCCAGTTCTGGGTGGTGGAGGCGGACTGGTTGTCGCTGATGGCGGAATTCAACCGGCTGTTAAGAGACTCATCGACCTGCCTTTGGATGGCCGCGAGATCGACGCCCGTGCCGATGTAGATTCCGGGGCTAAGTTCCTGGTCGGGGGTGTCGGTGATGTCGGAAACTTCACGGGAATAATTGGCATTGCCGACGTTGGCAATGTTGTTGCCCGTGACCTGCAAGGCGGCCTGACTGGCGGCCAGTGCCGATCCCCCGATGTTGAGCGCTCCGCTGAGAGACATAGGCAAAATCCATCAACCGACGGCGTCCATGACGCCGAGGCGCGATCCGACTCGAGGAATTCCCTGCCGGGTGTAAAGCCCGGCGCGTTGAACGGCGCCTGCGAGAAGTCGA
>JBEKXM010000610.1:0-2919 GCA_049512115.1 Tepidisphaeraceae bacterium
GCGGCATGTGCCGGGCTAAAGCCCGGCGCTACAGTTCCGGTCGGTACAGTTCCGGACGGTACGTTTCCGGACGGCAGGTTCGGCCGGTAGGTGACCCAGGTGTTGGTGGAGTAATCGAGCATGCTGAGCCCCTTGTCCGTGCAGGCCCAGACCTCGTTCCCTCGCGATTTGGGAGCATTGATAAAGTCGGATGCGAGGCCGCTATCCTTCGTCAAGTAGTTGTGCCAGTTGCGGCCGTCATAACCGCTCAAGCCGAAATAAGTGGAGGCCCAAACCATCTTGGTGTCGTGATTCCAGGCAACGCCGGAAACGATGATGTGAATGAGGCCCTGGTTCTTGAACAAGACGATTTCCATCTCCTCGTCGGGGTCGGTGTACGCCTTCATGTACCCCTGTTTGTCGTCGTATTCAATAAGACCGCCGCCCCACATGGCGAAGTACACTTTGCCGAGTTCCGGCGCCGGAACGATGCCGTAAGTCCACGGTTCGTGGAACGGCGCATTCTTTTCACTCCAGTCGGTCCACTCGCCCGTTTCCTTGTTGTAGCGGCTGATGCCGGCGGTGGTGGCCACCCAAATGAATTTGCCTTGAACCGCAACGCTGTAGCAGATGTCGTTCAGCAGGCCGCTGGTGAGGTTGGCGAAATTCTCAAAGTGGCCGCCGGAGAGGTGGCTGACACCGCCAAACGTGGCGATCCACAGGTCGCCGGTTTCATGATCCACGGCCAACCCCATAACCACGCGGTGCGCCAGGCCGTCGGCGGGCTTGTAGATTTTTGCGACCTTGCCGTTTTCGATCCGCACAAGACCGTCTTCCGTGCCTGCCCACACGCGGTTCCCGTCGACAGCAACACAGAAGACCTTGGCATCGGGCATGCCATTCGCAGTGGTGAAGTTTTCCCACTTTGTTATAAGGTGCGGCCTCTCTGCGGATAAAGACAAAGAGCAAGGCAAAAGGCAAAGTGCAAAAGTCAAAAGGGAAAAGGCAAAGCGCAAAAGGCAAAAGTTAGAAACCCAGGAGACAGCAGATGGCATACGGTACTCAGGGACACCCGTATTCGGCACACTGTATACTTTGTTCTCCTCTTTCCGGCTTTCGACTAGTTCTTCGTGGTGCGGTGAACCGAGATTAGTTTGAATCATGGCCGTCCGTCCTCTACTTTTGCACTTTGCCTTTTGCCTTGTTCTTCGCCGGTCCCCCGAATCACCAAAGGCAAATTCAAGATTCAAAATTCAGAATCAATCACAGATTGCCAATCACAAATCGCCAATCCAAAATCCAAAATCTAAAATCCAAAATTGCTAAAGCGTCTTCAAAAACTCAATCAAATCATTGAGCTGTTCCTTGCTCATATCCGACGTGATCCCGTGCGTATCCTTGTTGTTGTATACCGTCCAGATTTCTTCCAGCGTCAGGGCTTCGCCATTGTGCAGATAGGGCGCGTCTTCGTAGACGCGGTCGAGTTGGGGGATGTCAAACATTCCGCTGGTGTCATACTTGGTCGCGGATCCCACCTCGGTGCTGTAGCGGGCGGTGTAGTGAGTCTCGGCAGGATGGCAGGTGTCGCAGCGATTCTGCACGGGAATCACGCGGCCGTCATTGGTGTTCTGGCGGAAGAAGATGGTTTTGCCGCGCTCCTGCGCTTCCGTCAGTTGCCCGTCGGGCGCCAAATGCCGATTAGGCGCGAGCGGAATGTTATTCAAATAGGTGAGCAGCGACTGCAATTCCTGCGTGTTAAATCCCTCCGAGCGGAAGAAGTACTTAGCAATGCGGGGGCCGCATTGGGTGGCAAGGTCGGGATTCTTGCCATTCCACTTATAAGGCGCCGTTTCCCGAATCCCCCGCAACGTGCGATTGGCCACGCGATCGCGGCCCAGTTGCGGAGTCTCAAGATTCCACGCTAATCCGTCGAGGTGGGCGTTGGGATGGCAGGTGGCACAGGCGAACTGCCCCTGAAAACAGTATTTCGCCGCGTGGAACATTTGCTCGCCGCGGCGCATGAGCGTGATTTCCTTGGGGCCGCCCAGATCGATGGTGGACGCAACACTCGCTTTCGCCAAATCCACCACGGTCAGGGAATCGTCCAGGCGATTGGCGACGTAAGCCCAACGGCTGTCGGGTGAGACGGCCACGGCAGTCGGGTTGTGGCCGGTCGGCAGGCGTTTGACGACGAAGGTGGCGGCGGAGTCAAGGCGGTTGGCGAGTTCTTCCGCGGGAACTTGCCGCAGCCGTTGGCCGAGACGCGCGGTATCAAGAACGGAAACGATGTCGGCGTCGGAAGAAATTATCAATGCGCGTCGGCCATCGGGTGCGAAGGCCGCTCCTGCATTGGTGGCGAAGTAATAATCGATGTCGTCAAGCACCACCTGGGTTACCTTCGATTGCGCTTCGCCAAGTGGTGCATTGAGGGCGGGACGGACCAGCGCCATGCCGTGGGTCATCATCCATCCCTGGGGAACCTGAATGAGTGGTCCGAGATTTTTGGGCCGCATCAACGGAACGAGGATGTCCCCGCCCTGTAGCGGCAGTCCCCGACCGCCTATTCGTCGATCGGAGACCGACGCTACGGTGGGTGGCGCTTCCGCGATGTGACGCAGTTCGATGGCGCCGGGGATCAGAATGCGCTCGGCGACCACCTGTTTGGCGGTATCGATGGAGAGCAATTCCGAAACCGGAGGCTGATCGTAAGGTCCCAGGTGCGGCAGAATGTTGGAAACGTAAACCCGCCGGCCGTCGCGCGAAAGCAGCATTTGCTCCGGATATCGATGCGTGACGAAGCGCTTGATTTCCGAGCCCGAGGCAAGATCGATCAGCGAGACGCTGTCCGCAATGCTGTTGGCGACGTACAGAGTTTTGCCCGAGCGATCGGTGACCAGGCCCACCGGCCCCCAGCCAGTTTTGAGAGTGCGCTTTACCGCA
>JBEKXM010000611.1:0-2913 GCA_049512115.1 Tepidisphaeraceae bacterium
CGGCGCACGGGGACATTCCGATCGCGGTGCAGGCGATGAACGAGGGTGCGTACGGGTTTATCGAGAAGCCGTTGGATTTGAATCATTTCCGGGCGCAGGTGAACCGAGCGGCGGAGCGGGCGGCGTTGCAGAAGCAGAACCAGGTTTTGCGGGAGGAGTTGCTGGAGCAAAGCGGATTCGAGGGGATCATCGGCAAGAGCGGGGCGATGCAGCGGGTGCTGACGACGGCGCGGCAGGTGGCCGCCAGCGACATCCCGGTTTTGATCATGGGGGAAAGCGGGACGGGCAAGGAGCTGATCGCGCGGGCGATTCATTACAACAGCCGGCGGCGGAAGAACCGGATGGTGACGTTGAATTGCGCGGGATTGAGCGAGAGCATTCTGGAAGACGAGCTGTTCGGGCACGTCAAGGGCGCGTTCACCGGGGCGCAAACGGAGCGGGAGGGCCGGTTCGAGCACGCGGACGGGGGGACGCTGTTCATGGATGAGATCGGCGACATGCCGGCGGTCATGCAGGCGAAATTATTGCGGGTGTTGGAGAACGGGGAGGTGGTGCGGCTGGGGAGCAATGAGCCGCTCGAAGTGGACGTGCGTCTGATCAGCGCCACCAACCGGAAGCTGGATGAGGTGGTTGCGGAGAAGCAATTCCGGGAGGATTTGTTCTTCCGGATCAAGGGTGTGACGCTAAGCCTGCCGCCGCTGCGGGAGCGGCGGGAGGACATTCCGCTGCTGATGCACTATTTCTTGCAGGAATTCGCGGAGAAATACAAGAAGGAGTTGGAGGGGATAACGCCGGCGGCGCAGCAGATGCTGGTGTCGTACAGTTGGCCGGGGAACGTGCGGCAGCTTCGGACGGCGGTGGAGAACATGGTGGTGCTGGCGCCCGGGAAAATGATGGGGGTGGAATCGCTGCCGGCGGAGATTCAGCCCGCCGCGGGGGCGGAGCATATTTCGGGGATCACGAATTTGGTGGGCATCAGCATCGAGGAGGCGGAGAAGGAATTGATCCGGAACACTCTGAAGATGGTGGATGGGAACCGGGAGCAGGCGGCGCGCATTCTTCGCATCGGCGAGCGAACGCTGTATCGCAAGATCAGGGAATACGGGCTGTGAGCAAAAAGAAAAACGATGATTTACGGATTGGACATGGATACGATATCCATCGCCTGCGGCCTGGAGGGAAGCTGATGCTGGGAGGGGTGGCGGTGGCGGATGGCATGTCGGCGGTGGCGCACTCGGATGGGGACGTGGTGCTGCACGCGGTGGTGGACGCGCTGCTGGGAGCGCTGGGCCAGGGCGACATCGGCGAGATGTTTCCCAACACCGATCCGCGCTGGAAGAACGCCGCCAGCCGCCTGTTCGTTGAAGGAGCGATGCGGCAGGCGAAAGCCCTGGGCTATGCGGTGGTGAACGTGGACGTGACAATTCTGGCCGAGCGGCCGAAACTGAAGGCGTACAAATCAAAGATGTGCCGGGCGCTGGCGGCGATGGTGGGAGGTGAAGTGAACGTCAAGGCGGGCACGAACGAGGGATGCGACGCGGTAGGCCGCGGTCGGGCGATAGCGGCGCATGCGGTGGCGCTGCTCAAGCGGAAAGGTTCACCATGAGCCTGCGTGTTTACGACACACTGACGCGTGAGAAACAATTGTTCGTCCCCGTGAAGCCGGGGAAGGTGGGGATGTATTTGTGCGGGCCGACGGTTTACAAGGCGCCGCATATCGGGCACATGGTGGGGCCGGTCATATTCGACGCGATTAAGAGATACCTGAAATACAAGGGCTTCGACGTGTTCTGGGTGGTGAACGTCACGGACGTGGACGACAAGCTGATCGACGCGGCGGCCAAGCAGAAGACGACGGTTGGGGAATTGGCGGAGAAATACACGGCGGAATACATGGATTGCCTGTCGCGGTTCGGAATCGAATCGGTGGACAAGTTTCCCAAGGCGTCGGAGCACATCGGCGACATCATCGAGTTGTGCCAGAAGCTTTTGACCGGGGGATTCGCGTACGCGGCGGAGGACAACGTCTGGTTCGAGGTGGGGAAGGATGCGGAATATGGAAAGCTGTCGAACCGGAAGGTGCAGGAGCAGGAGAGCGGCGTGCGCGCGTTGGAAGGGCAGGGGAAGCGCAACCCGGCGGATTTCGCGTTGTGGAAGTCGGCCAAGCCGGGGGAGCCGGCGTGGGATTCGCCCTGGGGCAAGGGGAGGCCCGGTTGGCATATCGAATGCTCGGCGATGAGCATGAAATATCTGGGTGAGACGTTCGACATCCACGGCGGCGGGATGGACCTGATGTTCCCGCATCACGAGAACGAACTGGCGCAATCCGAATCGGCGACGGGGAAACCGTTTGCGAAGTATTGGCTGCACAACGGGCTGACGCGGATCAAAACCAAGGCCGCGGGCGGGGAATGGACGGACGAAAAGATGAGCGGGAGCCTGGGGAACGTGGTTTCCGCGCGGGAATTGCTCGACACCTGGGGCGCGGAACTGGTGCGGTACATGCTGCTGTCGACGCACTATCGCCGGCCCATCGAATTCACGGATAAAGTGCTGGAGAATTCGAAAAAAGCGTTGGCGGTCTTCGCCCGCTTGGTGGAGCGCATCGAGCGGCTGGCGGGCAAACCGCTGGCGGAAAATTCGCCGGGGATGGACCAGTTGGCCAATCGGTTGCTAGAGTCGGAGGTGGGGGTTTTCGCCCGCCAGACGATCGGGGACAAGATGCGGTTCCTGGAGATGATGGACGATGATTTCAACACGGCGGGCGCGATCGCGGTGCTGCATGAGATGTCCGGATCGATCAACGCGCTTCTGGAGCGGAACCAGACGGAAACCGAGCGGCAGCCGGACGTGATCCAGGCGGCCGGGGCGGCCACGCAGACGTTGCGGCGGCTGGGGCAGATATTGGGGCTG
>JBEKXM010000612.1:0-2908 GCA_049512115.1 Tepidisphaeraceae bacterium
ATAGCGATCCGTGGGGGTTTGCATCCCGCGCCCGTCCTGAGCCTGTCGAAGGGCCAGAAATCCCGCACCCCACCCCACCCGAGTTTCGTTTAGCCGCCCCGCTCGCGGGGCGCGCCCGACTGGCGATGAAGGACGAATCGCTGTACAAAATCAGCGCGCCAATGGGCAATTCGGCCGAAATTTCTCGACAGCGCTACGCAGCCCTTGTCCCTGGGCTAATACCCGACGCTGTCGAATTTGGAACTGCTCTATATGCCATCACAAAAACCACCGGATTCTGACCGCGTTCCGTTAACTAGCCCCGATATCCCCGCGGAGCGCCTCGCCGCACTCCAATCCGTCGTCCCAGAAGCCTTCGCCGAGGGCAAGCTCGATCTCGAGCGTCTAGCCGCGGCATTAGGCGATGTCGCCGAGCCACAGCGCGAACGATACGGATTGAGTTGGGCAGGCAAGGCCGATGCCATCCGCGCCATCCAATCCCGCAGCATCGGCACGCTCAAACCCGACCGCAGCCGCAGCATCAACTTCGACACCACGGGAAACCTGTTTATCGAAGGCGACAACCTGGAAGTTCTCAAGCTCCTCCAGCGCAGCTATCACGGCCGGGTGAAAATGATCTACATCGATCCGCCCTACAACACAGGCAAGGAGTTTATCTACCCCGACAACTACGCTGAAGGCCTGCGCGATTATCTCGAATTCTCCAAACAGGTCGGCGAAGGCGGCCTGAGAATGGGCAGCAACGCCGACACCAACGGCCGCTATCATTCCAAATGGCTGAGCATGATGTACCCGCGGCTCTTCCTCGCCCGACAACTCCTCTGCGATGACGGGGTGATCTTCATCAGTATCGACGACCATGAAGTGCATAATCTGCGGATGGTGATCAATGAGATTTTTGGCGAGGAGAATTTTGTTGCGACGATCATTTGGCAGAAGGTGTTTGCCCCGAAGAATACGGCCAGACAGTTCTCTGAGGATCACGATTATATCATTGCATTTGCAAAGCGAACGGAGTCATGGATGCCCGCGCTACTGCCCCGCTCAGCCCAAGCGATCGCGCGCTATGAAAACCCAGATAATGACGCCCGGGGTCCCTGGTCCTCCAGCGACTTTACGGCGCGCAATTATTACGCCGAAGGGCAATACGAAGTGACCAGCCCGAATGGCAATAAATATCGTCCTCCCCTCGGGGCATACTGGCGAGTAAATGAGAAGAAATTCAAGAGTCTGGACTTGGACAAGCGGATCTGGTGGGGTCCGAATGGTGGCGGAATGCCACGCTTGAAGCGATTTCTGTCCGAGGTGAAAGAGGGAGTCGTGCCGCAAACACTTTGGAAGTACGATGAGGTTGGGCATACGCAGGAAGCCAAGAAGGAACTGCTCGATTTCGTTAGCTTCGAGAACACTGACAACGTAATAGACTCCGTCAAGCCAACTCGGCTTATCCAGCGCATGCTCCAGATCGGGACGCTTCCCGATGAGGGCGATATCGTGCTCGATTTTTTCGCCGGAACGGGCACCACGGCGCATGCCTTGTTGAAGCAAAACCATGAAGATGGCGGGAACCGGCAGTTCATTCTGGTGCAGCTTCCCGAGCCGTTACCAGTCGCAGAGTCAAAGCTTAAAACGATCCTGGATGTCGGGCAGGCGAGAATTCGCTCGGCAATTCAACGCTTTACGAAAAAGAATGGTGAAACGCTCAATGGCGCATCTGAAGCGCCACCGGACCTCGGATTCAAGGTTATGCGCCTCGACGCCAGCGACTTCAAGGTCTGGGACGCGGAACAAGCTGGCGAGCGTTCGAGGAATCCACAAACGCTCATGGAATATATGGAGGGACACGTCCACAACATTTTGTCTGGCGCGAAGGACGAAGACATTCTCTTTGAGCTGATGCTTAAGAGCGGCGTCGATCTGAGCGCGAGCCGGGAAACCGTGAGCCTCGGAGGAAAGACAATATACCGGGTGGATGGCGGCGCGATGATCGTTTGTCTGACAGACGGCGTGACCGCCGGGACGATGCGGGAGATCATTGCACTTTCGCCCAAGCAGGTGATTTGTCTGGATCGCTGCTTCAACGGAGATGATGCCTTAAAAACCAACACTGTCCTTGAGATGAAGAGCCACAACATTCAGTTCCAAACGGCCTGAGGGAAATCACTTGAAGCTCCAGTTCGAATCCAATCAGCAGTTCCAGCTTGACGCGGTGCAGGCGGTGGTGGACCTGTTCGACGGCCAGCCCAACGATGCTGGTGTGATGGAAACGGCGGTGTTCCGGGGATATGGCCACCTCATTTCCGAATTGGGAACGGGCAACGCGCTTATGCTGGCGGACGGATCGCTGCTGGCGAACGTGCAAGCGGTGCAGGAGCGCAATCAAATCGAGAAGACCGCGCAATTGGAAGGCCGGCATTTTTCCGTGGAAATGGAGACGGGAACGGGCAAGACGTATGTTTATCTTCGGACGATTTACGAATTGAATGCTCGCTACGGATGGACGAAATTCATCATCGTCGTACCGAGCGTGGCTATCCGCGAGGGTGTGCTGAAGAATCTGGAGGTCACGCGAGACCATTTCGCGGCCATCTACGGGAACGCCCCATGCGACCCATGGGTGTACGACAGCAAGCAGGTGAGCCGCCTGCGCTCTTTCGGGACCAGCAGCACTCTGCAAATTCTGGTGATCAACATCGACGCATTCAACAAGCCCGCAAATAACGTAATTCACCAGGACAACGACAAGCTAAGCGGCCACAAGCCGATCGAATTCATCCAGGCGACGCAGCCGGTGGTGATCATTGATGAGCCGCAAAACATGGAAAGTGAGCCGGCGAAGAAGGCTATCGAGAGCCTGAACCCGTTGTTCACGCTGCGGTATTCGGCGACGCATCGGAATCCCTACAAC
>JBEKXM010000613.1:0-2904 GCA_049512115.1 Tepidisphaeraceae bacterium
CGTTGTGCATCTGCATCGTGTTCGTGCCCGTCGCGTTCATCACCGGCGCGGCCAAGTATCTCTTCACGCCGCTGGCCATGGCCGTGGTTTTCGCCATGATGACCAGTTACGTCCTGAGCCGAACGCTGGTTCCCACTCTGATCAACTATCTGCTGCCCGCGGAGATGGAGATGTACGGCGGTCATCTCGATCCAACCGATCCACACACGCGCGGCCGGATCAGCCACAGGAACGTCATGTGGCGGTTTCACGACCTGTTCAACGGTCTGTTCGAGAAGTTTCGCCGAATTTACGGCGGAATGCTGGCCGCGTCGCTGAAACATCGGGGGTTGGTGCTGGCGGGATTCGCGCTGCTGGTGCTGGTTTCCCTGGCGTTGTTCCCCCTGATCGGCCGGGACTTTTTCCCCACGGTTGACGCCGGCCAGATTCGCCTTCACGTGCGAACCCCGCCGGGAACGAGAATCGAAGAGACCGAGCGCACTTTTGGCCAGGTTGAGCGGGTCATCCGCCGCGACATCCCCGCCGCGGAAATCGACACCATCCTCGACAACATGGGCATTCCCAACAGCGCCATCAATCTGGCGCTCAGCGACGGCTCACTGATGTCCCCCAGCGACGGAGAGGTGTTGGTGTCGCTCAAGGCCGTGCGACATCCCACGGACCAATACATCGAGCGGCTCAACCGGGACCTGCGCAAGGATTTCCCGGACGAGACCTTCTTTTTCCAGCCGGCCGACATCGTCACCCAGGTGCTGAACTTCGGCATCGCGGCGCCGATCGACGTTCAGATCAACGGCCCGCCCGCCAATGCCGCCGCCAACTACCAGATCGCAAAAGACATCGAGCGCCAAATCGCCGAAATTCCCGGCGCCGCCGACGTGCACATCCTTCAGGTTCCGCACACTCCGGACCTGCGCGTGAACGTCGATCGAACCATGGCCAGCCAAGTCGGCGTGACCGAAGGCAAGATCGCCAACGACATGCTGGTTTCTCTCAGCGGCACGGCGCAGTTGTCGCCGAATTTCTGGCTCGATCCCAAGAACGGCCGGCAATACACGGTTCTGGTCCAGACGCCCCAGTACCGTGTGGATTCCATTAACGACTTGGAGAATTCGCCCGTCGTTCCAATTTCCGCATCCGCCGGCGATCCCGGCGCGGCGCAATTGCTCGGAAATCTCGCCGAGGTGCGCCGCGGTTATTCCGCGACCAACATCACCCACAACGCGATACTCCCCTGTTTTGACGTTATGGCCGGCGTGCGCGGGACCGATCTGCACTCTGTCGCCGTCGGCGTCGACCGCATCATCGCCGAGGCCCAGCAACACCTCCCGCGCGGCAGCACGATCACCATCCACGGCCAAGTCCAGAGCATGAACTCTTCCTTCGCCGCCTTGTCCTACGGCCTGATCTTCGCCGTCGTGCTCGTCTATCTGCTCATGGTCATCAACTTCCAATCGTGGCTCGATCCCCTGATCATTCTCATGGCTCTTCCCGGCGCGCTGTCGGGCATCCTGTGGATGCTGTTCGTCACCGGCACCACCATCAGCGTCCCGGCGCTCATGGGGGCGATCATGAGCATCGGCGTGGCGACCGCCAACAGCATTCTCGTCATCACCTTCGCCAACGATCAGCGCCAGCAGGGCATGAACGCCCACGACGCCGCCCTGGCCGCCGGACTCACGCGTCTCAGGCCCGTCATCATGACCGCACTGGCGATGATCATCGGCATGCTGCCGATGTCCCTGGGCCTGGGTGAAGGCGGCGAGCAAAATGCGCCGCTCGGCCGCGCCGTGATCGGTGGATTGGTGATGGCGACCTTCGCCACGCTCTTTTTCGTGCCGATCGTTTATAGCAAGCTGCGTCAGAAGGCTCCCAACATCCATATTCCCGAGGAGCTGAGGTAATGGAATCAAACGAAACAGTTCCCAAGGACCTTCCGAAGATCGGATTAGGCAAGCTGGCCCTGGTCGCGCTGGTCGCGGCGGTAATCTTCGCAGCCGTGTTTGTCTTTCGGTATCAGCAGGAGCGCCAGCATGCCGACGCATTGGATGCCCAGGCACAACAACTCGCCGACCAACCGCCCGTCGTGGATGTCGCGCCCCCCAAGCCCACCGGCGCGGTGCAGGACCTGACTCTCCCCGGCAATGCCACCGCCATGCAGGAAACCGCCCTCTACGCCCGCGTGAACGGTTATCTCAACCGCTGGCTGGTTGACATCGGCGCGCACGTGGAAGCGGGCCAACTCCTCGCCGAAATCGCCGCCCCGGACCTCGACGCACAACTCAACGAAGCCCGCGCCGCCGTCGAGCAGGCCAACGCCAATGCCGTCAGCGCACAAACCAATTACGATTTGGCCCAGGCGACTTATCTGCGTTACAAGGGATTGATTCCAACCGGCGGGGTGACGCAGCAGGACCTGGACACGCGCCAATCCGCCGCCGCTCAGGCCGCCGCCGCCAAGGACGCCGCCGCCGCCGCCATCAAATCCGCACAGGCAACGGTCCAACGCCTGGAAGCCGAGCAGGGCTTCGAGAAAATCGTCGCGCCGTTCGCCGGAACCATCACCACTCGCAATTACGATATCGGCGCGCTGATCTCGCCCACCGACACCGCGCCCGGACATGAACTGTTTCGCATCGCCGAGACCGACAAGCTGCGAATCTGGGCCGATCTTCCCCAGTCCTACGTCACGCTCGTCTCGATCAACCAGCCGGTTGTGTTCCAGGCGCCGGCAAACTATCCCGGCCAAAAATTTATGGGAATCGTGGCGCGCACTGCCGGCGCCCTCGATCCCAGGACGCGCACCCTCCGCACCGAACTGGATTTCGACAACGCCGATGGGCGGCTGTGGGCCGGCATGTACGGGCAGGTCACCTTCAATATCCATCGCCAAAAGCCCGTCCT
>JBEKXM010000614.1:0-2899 GCA_049512115.1 Tepidisphaeraceae bacterium
GCGTCGAGCTGCGAATCACCCATGCCCAACTCGCCGAGGCCGTCGGCGCCGCTCGCGAAACCGTTACTTTATGCCTGATCCATTTGCGGCAAGAGAACCTCGTGCATACCAGCCGAAGCCGCGTGACCTTCAATCCCCAGGACTTGCTTTCTATCGATCCGCAGGCTGATTCCCTGCCCGAATTAGCGATTGCCGTGTAGCAACGCCGTCGGCGCGTGGATGACCACCCGATTGCGTCCCCCGCCCTTGGCCTGATACAGCGCCGCGTCCGACAGACCCAGCAATTGCTCCGCCCCAGGCGGGGCGTTGTTCTTTCTCGATGCGATTCCCGCCGACATCGACACCCCGTCGTTCTGCCGCAGCACGATCGCCGAGCCTTGCCCGAATTCATCCCGGATGCGCTGCGCGACCTGCGCCGCTTCCTGCGCCGAGGCGTGCGGCAACAGCAGCACGAACTCGTCTCCCCCATATCGCGCCGCCACGTCCATCCGACGCATGTTCGCCGATATCACTTTCCCCGCCACCGCCAAGAGCTGGTCCCCCACCCCGTGGCCCTTCGTGTCGTTCAACTGCTTGTATCCGTCCAGGTCGATCATCACGCACGCCAGATCGCTGTCCATGCGCTCGCTCTCGGCGAACATCTGATCCAGCACCCGGTTGAAATGCCGCCGGTTGTACAACCCCGTCAGCGCATCCGTCGCCGCAAGCTCCTCCACCATCTTCAGCGATTCTTCCAGCTGCGCGTTCTTGCGTTCCAACTCCGCGCGCAGTTTCTCATTTTCCTTGTACAGCTTGGCGACCTCCAGGTTCTTTTCCACCACCAGCGGGATCGTGGACAGGTAATCGCCGAACTTCACGACGTAATCCTTGGCCCCCTTGCGGATTGCCTCCGCCGCAAAGTGGCCGACGTTTTCGCCCGTGACCATGACGACCGGAGTGGCGCAAGCGTGGCGGATTTTTTCCAGCAACTCCATGCCGCTGATGTCCGGAAGGTTGAAATCAGTCAGAATCAGGTCGAACGCCCCCAGGTCCAGTTTCATTGCCGCCGCGCCGCTTTCAACCGCCTGCACCGTCCTGGCGCCGAAATGCGCCTCCAGCGTCTCCCCGATCAGTTGCCGCTGATCCGGGTCGTCTTCCACGATGAGCAATTTAAGCCGTTCCATGCCTGTGCCTTCCCCGCTCCGCCTGTCCTATCGGCCGGTTTGGCCGTAAGGTGAACTCCCGCCGCCGCTTATCGCCGTACCATCCCGTTGCCCGCCGTTTTTATCGCCGGCACTGATCCGGCGGAATGTGATGGTCCGGATACTGATGGATCGTCAGCCAATAATTCGTGCTCGTCAGCACGGTTTTAAGAAATTGCTCCGCGTTCGCCGGCTTGATCGTGTAGCTGTTTGCCCCGGCCTTGGCCGCCATCTGCATCTGCCGCTCGTCGCTCACGCCCGTCATCATCACCACCGGAATATCCCGCAAATCCGGATTCGCCTTGATCGCCTTCAGCACCGCCTGACCGTTGATGCCCGGCATCTCGATATCCAGATAAATCAACCCCGGCCGCGGCGCGTGCCCCCATTTGCCCCGCCGATGCAGAAAATCCAACGCCTCCTGCCCGTTGGACACCTCAAAGATCCGGTTGCTCACCTTGCACTGGCAGATCGCGTCCTGGATCAGCATCCGGCAATCGACGTCGTCGTCCACCAGCAAAATGGTGATCTCCTCCATCCGGCCGCTCGCCATTTCCGTCTTGGAATTCATGCCACATTTCTCGCTTTCGACAGTTCCCCCGACTCCGGCACGAACTGGCCGTTGATCGTGAATCGGAACGTGCTTCCACGGCCCGGCTCGCTTTCCACCCAGATGCTTCCGCCGTACGTTTCGATGATGCTCTTGACGCACGACAGCCCGACCCCTTTCCCCGGTACGTTCCGCGACGCCGAGTTCCTTCCACGCCGAAAAATGCAAAACACCTTCCCCACGTCCTCCGCGTCGATCCCCAGCCCGGTGTCACGCACGTAAAACTCCGTCTCCGTTGCCCGCACCGCGCACCCCACGTGAATCTCCCTGGCCGATCCTTCCCCCATGTACTTGATCGCGTTGTCGATCAAATTCTGAAACACCTGCCGGAATCGCGACCGCTCGCCGTTCACCGCCGGCAGCGGAGTATCCACTATCAACTGGATCTGCCCGCTCCTCAGGTCGTTCTCAAAAATCCCCTCCAGCTCCCGCACCAGCACGCCCGTCTCCACCCGTTCCATCTTTTCCCGCCGCGTCTTGATCCGCGAAAGCTCCAGAAGCTCCGAGATCAAATCCGTCTCCACCTCCACGTTCTTCTGAATCCGCTGCAACCGATGCACGATCTCCTCGTCGAACCGCCCGGCGTGCTTCATCAGCAGCATTGACGCCATCCCGCTGATGTTCCGCAGCGGAGCGTTCAGGTCGTGGCTCACGGCGCGCAGGAAATCCTCCTTCTCCGCGATCTCGCTGCTGAGCCGCCGGTTGGCCGCCTCTAGCTGCGACGTCCGCTGTGCCACCTTTTGTTCCAACTCGTCGTTGGCCTCTTCCAGGCGGTTATTCGCCTGCCGCAGGTCCTGCTGCTGCCCTTTGACCGTCGCGATCATCGCATTGAACGAGCGCGCCAGATCGCCAATGGCGTCGCTCCGGTCGATCGCCACCGCCACGTCCAGATCGCCGCCCGCGATCCGGTTGGTCGCTCGCACCAGCTTGCGGATCGGCAGGAAAATGCGATGCACCAGCAGATAGGCCAGCGGCAAAATTCCCAGCATCACCACGCACCCGATTCCCATCGACAGGTAATTCACCCGCTGGACCTGCAACTTTTCCTGCGTCGGCGATATCCCCACCGACACGTACCCCATCAGCCGCGATGCCCGGCCGCGCGACG
>JBEKXM010000615.1:0-2894 GCA_049512115.1 Tepidisphaeraceae bacterium
CTGCGATGGAACCAACCGCGCTGGATGACAAGCTGGTATGCCGCCCTGAGTCGGCTCGGCACGCAAATCCGCATCCTCCGCCCCGGTTCCGATTGGCCCGCCGACCTGCCCTTGATCGTCGCCCCGGGCGTGCAAATGGTCGATGAGCAATTGATGGCTCGGTTCGATGCTTACGCCCGCTCCGGTGGGAATCTGGTGCTCACCTGCCGCACCGGCCTGATGGACCGCACCGGCCAGCTTTGGGAGGGCCCCTGGGCAAGCCCCATCCTCCCGCTCATCTCCGCAACCATCGACGGATATGACTCTCTCCGCGACGACCGCTTCGGCAAGATCACCTTTGACGGCAGGGACTTTTCCTGGGGCGTTTGGGGAGATCAGTTGACGCCAAAGTCCGGCGCCGAAGTCCTGGCCACTTATTCCGACCAGTTTTACGCCGGCGCCGCCGCCATCACCCGCGCCAAACTCGGCAAGGGAACCGTCAGCTATTTCGGCGCATTCAGCGAGCAGCCCCTGGTCGATGCCTTCGTCGAATCCCTCGCCAAATTCATCGGCCCCGGCCGCCTGCAATCCCAAACCCTGCCCGCACGCGTCCAGGTCCTTCGCCGCGGCCCCTATCGCATCGCCCTGAATTACCAGGACCAACCCGTCCCAACCCCCGCCCCGCCATCGGCCAAGTTTCTGATCGGCTCATCCCGCTTGGCGCCCGCCGACGTCGCGGTTTGGGAGGAATGAACCACTGGAATACACCCATGAACATTGATCGCATCCTCATTTCCCACGACCGCATCGCCCAGCGCGTCAAGGAACTGGCCGCGCAGATCACCCTCGATCATTCGCCCCCCAATCACGACGGCGGCGAGATCACCATCGTCCCCATCATGACCGGCGCGATGATCTTCGCCAGCGATCTGATCCGTCAGATTCCCATCGCCATGAAGATCGGGTTGATGTCCGTCAGCAGCTATCCCGGCCGCAGCATCCGGTCGCACGGATCGCAGATGTTGGCCAGCCAGATGGGCGACCTTCGCGGACATCACGTGCTGGTCCTGGACGACATTCTCGACAGCGGCGGCACGCTGCACATGGTCGTCCCCGCCCTCCGCGAAATGGGCGCCGCCACCGTCAAGAGTTGCGTCCTGCTCCGCAAGGACCGACCCGCCGTTCATGCCGTTCACGTCGATTACGTCGGATTCGAGATCCCCGACGAGTTCGTCGTCGGCTACGGGCTGGACTACAATGATTACTACCGCAATCTGCCGGACATCGTGACGTTAAAGGAACAGATCCCCACGCCATGAACGCCAAGCCCCCGACACCTTCGACATCCTCCGGCGAACATTTGGCCGAAGCCGCCGCCACGCCCGCCGCCGCTGCCGCCGCCGCACGCACCACTTCCCTCGGCGCCCTGCTCGGCTCTCACGTCCTCCGCGACGGCGAACTGGTCCTCATGATCCTCAAACCCTCACTCTGGTTCATCATCTTCCACTCCCTGGCCTTCTCGATTGGAATCGCCGTCGCCGCCGCCGCGCTGGCCCTGGTCGACCGCCGCATGCACGATCATTTTTATCTCGAGGCCGCCCTCTTCGTCATCACCGGCCGGCTCATGTGGGCCGTGCTGCAATGGATGGGCCGCATTTACATCCTCACCGACCAGCGCGTCCTTCGCATCACCGGCGTATTCACGGTTGACATATTTGATTGCCCCCTGCGCAAGGTGGTTCGCGCCCGCATCGTTTCCTCCGCCCGCGAAAGGCTCGTCGCCGTCGGCTCCATCGAAATCATCCCCAGCGACGAAGCCATGCCGTCGGCCGTCTGGCAAACCATCGCCCGCCCCAAGGAGATTCACCAACGTCTACAGGCGGCAATCACCCGCGCCAAGCAATCGGGGACGGGGTGCGCATAATCGACGCCGATTTCAACGGCATATCTCCGCTGTTTAGCCGCGTCGCTTGCGACGCGCGTATTCGGACCACGAAGGAGAAATTAATGGGAATCCGAATTATCCCGATCTTGGACGCACGCGCTTTTCGCCCAGCCTTGGGTTCAAATCCCGTCACTCCGATTTGACGGAACAGGAATTCGCTTCGGTAACTTCACGTCACTATCTCTTTATTACATAACCACTTCTGGTGGCTCCTCGGTGGTTCGATGAGTTGCCTGGAAAACCCGCGCAGAGCCCGGCGGTAGCACGAACAAGATACAGGGTTTGAACTTTCGAATCGCCGCGTGATCCCGCCCTCGACCTTTTGTTCATTTCATGGTGAAATTGTTTGCGGTGAAGGGAACGCTTGGTGTTCGGTCGCGTGGTCACCAAGACCAGCACAACGGTGCATGGCCTGACCTGCGGATCGCCGGCGTCGGCGCGGTGGGTCTGGGATCGTGGAGCCAACCGGCGACGAGAATTGCGCGTTGAAGGATCAAGAGGCGCAGCCTGGTGAATCGCGTCCGGTTTTCTTCCGACGATAGCAGTGGAGGCTCCACATGTCTTCCTGGCGAGAGGTCAAAGACGAGCTTTGTGGCTCCACATCTCCTGAAACAGTGCTTGCGCGCGCCGTGCTCGGCAATATGGGGATAAGTGAAGATTCAGATGATTATGACGAACTGCGAGAGTCCATTGAGGGATTGCTCAAGGAACGATGTGGTAAGCCTCTTTTCCCATCCGCGGGAGACTCGCTCGCAATCTCAGTCATGCGCCCAAAGATCGCCGCGCTCGCCTTCGACAAGGTTTACCGGCTGCCTATTGTAGGCAAAGATCCTGTTCCCGAAGAGCTTGCATTTTATGGCGGAACGTCCGCCGAGATGTTCTTTTATGGCGCTATTCTTTCGATGAAAGCTCTGGAGTCATTAGGTGTATTGCCGCCGGGCTTTTCCTCCAAGTTGGCCACGGAGAACCT
>JBEKXM010000616.1:0-2878 GCA_049512115.1 Tepidisphaeraceae bacterium
GAAACGGTGGATGGCACGGTTCGGCTGGAGCGAAAGCGCGGGCACGAATTCGTACCGCAACTGATTGAATCTTTGCCGGGCCTGATCGATTCGGTTTCGGTCGGCAAGCCGACGCTGGAGGATGTATTCATTCACGTGACGGGCCGGTATTTTCGGGATGATTCCCCGTAAGATGCGCGGTTTTGGCGTGATGGGAAATCTTGACCACGATATTGGCGGCGGCGATTTCCATGGTGTTTTCATCGACGAGCGTAACCCCGGCGTGGAGAGAGTAAAAGATCTGCTTGCCATTGCGGCGATTGGTGATCACGTTGTTGCCCCGCAGCAGACCGAGATGATGGCTGACGGTGGGCTGTGGAAGCCCCAATTCTTCGCAAAGGGAAGTGACGTTCCTTTCCCCCCTGGCCAGGGAAAAAAGCACGTTCAAACGCGTCTTATCAGATAGAAGTCTAAAGAGGGAAACGAGCTGATCCAAATCCTGGTCCAGCGCCATGGCTTCCAGCAATGACATACGGACTCCTGCATTGGGTGGTGTGAATTCATGGCGGTTGGTGTAAGTATAGTACCGCAAAACCCCGAAATTTGGAAAAGCACAAAATGTTCTGGAGAAGATCGATGAGATTTGGGTGGATGTCGGCGGGTTGGGGGATGATGGTGCTGATGCCCGCCCTGGCGTTGGGGGCGACAGCAGCGGCGCCGTTGCCCGCCACGCAGCCGTCGGTCGAACAGTGGGGAGTTTTCGATCGGGCATTTTCCGGTCCCGCGAAAGGTAACCCGTTTGCGGACATTGAATTATCCGCGCGATTCACTTCACAAGATCAAACGGTTGCGGTGCGCGGATTCTACGATGGGCAGGGCCAATACCGAATTCGATTCATGCCTGGAAGCCAGGGGCAATGGGATTACGTCACGCAGAGCAACTGCAATCAGCTTTCGGGACTCGCCGGATCGTTTCGATGCGTGGCCGCCACGGGGGAAAACCATGGGCCGGTGAGGGTGCAATATGTGCATCACTTTGCTTACGCGGATGGAAAGCCGTTCGTGCCCATCGGCACCACCTGCTATTCGTGGGTGCAGGAGCCGGAGGAAATCGAAGAGCAAACGCTGGCCTCGCTGCGGTCATCGCCGTTCGACAAAGTCCGCATGTGTCTTCTGCCGGGGAAGCAAACGCCGCTGTTCTATCCCTACGGGAAGGACGGCACGGGCAAGTTCGATGCGTCCCGATTCAACCCGGATTTTTTCCATCATCTGGAGAAGCGCATTGAACAATTGGGCGAGCAAGGCGTGGAGGCGGACCTGATCCTTTTTCACCCCTATCACAAGGGCGAAATGCAATGGTTCGACGATATGGATGACGGCGGCGACGACCGGTATCTCCAATACGTCGTCGCCCGCCTCAGCCCGTACCGAAACGTCTGGTGGTCGCTGGCCAATGAATATGGGCAGGTGAAGAACAAGACGGATGCGGATTGGGATCATTTCTTCCAGGTGGTCGAAGCGGCCGATCCGTACGGGCATCTTCGATCGATTCACAACGCGGCGCGGTTTTACGATTCCAACAAGCCGTGGGTGACGCACGCCAGCGTTCAGAACGGCTCGGCCGTGGCGGATTTTGGGCGCGCGGTGCTGTACCGGGAATTATGGCCCAAGCCGGTTATATATGACGAGGTTTGCTACGAGGGGAACATCGACCGGAGATGGGGACGTCTGCGGGGCGAGGAAATGGTGGAACGGTTCTGGTTGGGGACGATCGCGGGAACTTACGTCGGGCACGGGGAGACATTTTCAAATGCAAAAAAGATCTCCTGGACGGACGAAGGCGGCGAATTGATGGGCCAAAGTCCGCCGCGATTGGCGTTTCTGAGAAAGATCCTGGAGTCCGGCCCGCCGGAGGGAATCGAGCCGATCGACGAAACGTACCAGACGCACGTGGGCGGGAAGGCGGGCGAGTATTACCTGGTCTATTTTGGAACGGAACAGCCCACGGCCTGGAAGTTCGCCCTTCCGCGCGATCCGCTGAACAAAAACGCGCTTCGTGAAGGAATGCAGTTTCACGTCGACGTGCTGGACACGTGGAACATGACGATCACGCCGGTCGAGCGGGTTTTCACCACGGGGAAATTGGTGGAATCGGCGTTCGGCGCCGTCGGCGATCCGGCGGTCCCGCTGCCGGGCAGGCGGGACATGGCATTGCGGATTGAGAGAATCAAATGATGCGGGCGCTATGTCAAATCATGATTGGCCTGCTGCTGGCGGCGCCGGGGTTGGCGCAGGACCCGATCCGCATCGAGGGCCCGGAGCAATCGAGGCTGAACGGCAAGCTGCCGGATGGGGGGCTTCCACCGGTCGTCGGAGTGCGGAATTATCAAGTGTTCCGGGCTTCGCGGGCCGATCCCCAGATCACCGATGGCCAGGGATTCACGTACAACCATCACGTCGATATCGCGTGCGGGGCGGGAGGGCTGTACGTCGCCTGGGACAACGGCCAGAAAGATGAAGACACGTGGCCCGCCCGGGAGGTGTACAGCACGTCGAGCGACGGCGTCGCATGGACCCGGCCGGCGGAACTGTTTCCGATGGGCACGTCCAATCCGCTACGAATGGATTTCTATCACGCGGCGAACGGGCACATGCTGGCCATCGCGGCGCGCCGGATCGTGCGCGGCAAGATCACCAATGCCACCGAAGGCGGCGTGGTGGTGCGGGAATTGCTCGCCGATCATACGCTGGGAGCGGTGTACATGTTGATCAAATCCCCCGCCGCACCGGGGGGGCCGCCGTTTTTTGCGGATTGCAAGGACCCGGCGTTTGCCCAGGCGTGCGGGCAATTGCTGGCCGATCACACGTTCCTGGAACAACAGGATCGCGGCGCGCTTTT
>JBEKXM010000617.1:0-2878 GCA_049512115.1 Tepidisphaeraceae bacterium
CCGATCCCTCCAGCTTCACGTGCGGATGCTCATCCACCATCTGAACGTCCAGATTGTCCGCCTTGGCCCAGGACCCGTCCTTTCCTTTGACCACCACGTCATTCGATGCGATGAGCCTGTCCAGCGCCGCGTCCGCCGCCAGGTCCTTCCCGCCATTGTTCCCGGATTTGGCCGGCAACAGATCGATCTGGAGATTCTCGGCCGTCAGGCTCTGATCGTTCTGCTCCGCGCGAACCGAACCGTTGCACAGGATCGTCTTGGCATAGAGCTTTCCGTCGGGGCCGGGCGCCCTGTCCAATTCCAACCGCCGGCCGCTGATCCTTCGCGGTTTCTCGCCGGCGTTATTCACGATGCAGTCGGCACCCCCGTTGGCGATGATCTGCCGTAGCGGCAAAGAGGCGGGCTGGCCGGTATCGGAAGAGCTCAAAACGTCGAACTTCAACTCCACGTTGTCCGTGGCCGTCAAATGAAACCGGGGATGATCGACCACGACGTCGCCCTCAAGGTCGGCGCCTTCCATTTGCATCTGATGGTTTTGCGTCTCATGGAGCCGGACGTTGCATCTCCTGGTCCAGTCGGCTTTCAAGACGCTCTTTGGATCGTTGGGATCGGGAAAGCACGTCTGGCCGGGACCATTCAGGTTCGCCGTGTGCGCCAGCCGCGAAAAATCCAGGTTCTGCCCGGCGACGGTGGAGACCACGCCGTCGGCGTTGGTCTGCTTCAGCACGACATCGCCCGATAGATGCGCTTCCGAATCATCCGTGCGATATCTGAGGTCGTTGCACGCGATGTCGATCCATTGGTTGCGATCGGTCCCGGCTTGATGCACCTTGACCGGAGCGCCGATCAGGTGAACGATGGCCTTCCCATTCGCCAACGGCGCCGCAGTGGCCGGATCGGTCGGCACCAGGCGCATCACGCCGGTCCAGTGGACGTGAATGGGCTGGGGCGACGGCGCGGTCGTTGCCGGGCGGGAACTCGCCTCCGAGTTCACCTGCGAGTTCGCCGCCGCGGGCGCGGTGGTCGGGGCCGCTTGATTGTCGCCGGCCGGCCCGCTCTGGCCTTTGCTCGCGAAATCCACGTCCATCCTGCTGGCTTCGATGTCGTCGCCGTTCTGCAAGACGTGAACGTTATCGAAAAACGTCGCGGTATATCGCTGCTGCGTTTCCGCCGCCGCCGGCGGCGCGGCCGTGGTTGCCGCTGGTTCGGCGATGGTCGGACCGGCGGGCGCGGCCGGCGCGGCGGCGGCCGCCGCCGGTTGCGCCGAAAACCCGCTCGTATTCCAAATCGTCAAATCGGTCCCGTGCGCCAGTTCCAGCGATTTCAGCCGCTTGTCCAGGTCGTCCCAATACAGCACCAGCCCCGTGCCGATGAACGAATAATCCCGCGCCTGCACCGTGACGGGAACGTCCTCGGCATGAACCGTCTTCCCGGCCGAGTCCACGTATTCCTCCGTAAAGAGCCGATACGTGTCGTTGTCGAACTCGGCGTTGGTCATCGTCATGGTCATTCCGGCATCGCCCTGATGCTGCATGGCCGGCGAGGCGAACAGCTTCACCTTCACGTTGCGAAGATTGCCGTTGCGCGGCGGATCGGTGGGGGAGTTGGACATCACGCCCTTGTCCGTTCCGGGCGCGAAGCGGATCAGCCCGTCGTCGCCTTCGATTTGCAGGACCTGCCCGTCGCTCAGGTAAAACTGGATGACCGGATCGGTCACTTTCACCGCGCCGTCCGGCTGCGGATCGTAGTAATTCGATTTGAACTGATAATAAAGCTGGCCTTGGCGATCGAATTGCTTCACCCACGCCCCGGAGCCGGGCTTGATCAATGCGTTGGGGTCGCCGGCATTGCCGGGAAAACTGTCCGCCGCCATGTTGCCGCCGGCCGAACCGCCGTATTTCGGCTGGAAATGAAGATAGGCGGTGAAAGCCCCGGCCAACGCGATCAGCGTCACCAGGATGAGAAGGATTTTTCTCATCTCGACGCCTTAGCTTTCCCCCACGTCCAGCATGCGCAGGACCACCAGGTCCTGAACGTCGATCAGGCCCACCGGCCGGTCCTTCTCGTCCACGACCGGCAATTCGTCGATGCGGTGCTGGCGCATGACGGCCATCGCCTCGCTGGCCAGGGCGTTCTCCGCGATGCGCTTGGGGGTGCGGGTCATGACCTGGTCGATCGGCCGGCTCAGGGCCGTGCCGTCGTTGTCCGTCACCAGCCGGCGAAGATCGCCGTCGGAGAAAATCCCCGAAAGTTTTCCCTTGGCATCGACCAGGACCACCGCGCCGCTGCGACGCTTGATGTTGCTCACCTCGCGCAGTACCTGCGCCACCGTCAGGTGATCCGAGGCCAGCGCAAGGTTCTCGCCCCGGCGGAACGTCATCGCCTCCTTGACACGCATGAGTTTTCGTCCGATCTGGCCGGCGGGGTGGAAAAGCGCGAAATCATCGGCGCTGAATTTCCGCAGCTTCATCACCGTCAGCGCCAGCGCATCCCCCAGCGCCATCATCGCGGTGGTGCTGGCGCTGGGCGCCAGGCCGAGCGGGCAAGCCTCTTCGATCTTGCCGATCGCCAGCACAACCTCCGCCCCTCGCCCCAGGCCGCTGGTTCGCGAGGCGGTCATGGCGATCACCGGATGATCCAGCTTCTTCACCAGGCTCAGCAGGCGGAGGATTTCATCGCTTTCCCCGCTGGCGGAAAGAATCAGCACGATATCGCCCCTGCGGATGGAGCCCAGGTCGCCATGGGCGGCGTCGGAGACGGACAGGAAATGGCTCGGCGTTCCCGTGCTCGCCAGGGTTGCCGACAACTTCCGGGCTACGTGGCCTGCCTTGCCCACCCCGCTGGTCAGCACCGAGCCCGGACATTCCAGCACCAGCCG
>JBEKXM010000618.1:0-2878 GCA_049512115.1 Tepidisphaeraceae bacterium
TATTCGAGAAAACCAAGCTCGTTGATTCTGTCCAACGAAAATCCGAGCGCCTTGCTCGGATGCTGGACGAGCTTCGCCCATTGCCACACGTCGGCGACATCCGGCAAAAAGGTTTCATGGTCGGCATCGAATTGGTGGCCGACAAGGAATCAAAAGAGCCGTTCGATCCGCGCCGGCGTGAAGGAGCGGCCTTATGTTCGCGCATCCGAAAGCACGGCGTCATTCTCCGCCCCCTCGGCGACGTGATCGTCCTCATGCCGCCCCTGGCCACGGAGATCGACGACTTGAACCGGATCGTCGTGGCTATCGCGGAGGAAGTTGCTGGGATTGCCGTTCTTTGACCGCCCGATAGCGCCTTTTCCCCTCGCGGCAGAGGGCCGGGGTGAGGGGCGAGCGGAAAGGAGCGAGTTCAGGTTACTCGGCGGTGACCGTAATTCTCGCATCCCCCGGAAAAGCATCCCGATACCGAATCCGCAAACTCCGCTTCGGCCGCGGGCCAGCGGGGGCCGGCATCAATTCTTCCAACACCGCCGGCGTGCGCGGATGCTCCGTCCATTCCGGAATCTCGATTTCCCGCGCGCTGTCGTCGGAATATCGTTGCATCTGGCGGACCGCCGCAACCTGATCGCCCAGCGCCGTTCCATAATTCTCGCTGCGCATCCCACCATTGTGGTGAATCGTGCCGGCGATCATCGCCAGGCTGACGAGCATCGCCGCGGCATACAGACCAAGGACATACACAACAATAGCTCCGCTTTTTCCCCCTCCCCCGGTACTCCGGGGGAGGGTCGGGGTGGGGGTTTCGTGGGCCGATCGACCTGCGACCCCCACCCCACGAATCAAATGGGTCGGGAGTCTGTTATGACTCCCGACCCCTTTGAATTTGCTGAGCGATCGTTTTGCCGAATCGACCGCCAGGAATGCGAATGCCGCAAACTCGATCCACGCCGCGTTGAAATAGTGCGGCCCCTCGTAAGCGTGCAGCGGGCCGTACAACGCGCATTGAAAAAGCACCGCCGCCCACGCAACGGCAAAAACATGATCGATAGCCGACGCCTTGGGGCATCTGCGAATCACTCGCCACGCCCGTGGGATCGCCAGGATCATTCCCGCCCACGCCGCCGGATATGCCAGCATGGTGATCCACTGCGCCGCCCGCAAAATTCCCGGCACGCCTTGTCGCCAGCCCTCCCCGAGAACATTTTCCAATCCCGCCGTGCTGAGATGGTGCGCACCGAGCAGCGGATAGAACCATCCCAACCACGGCGACGTTCCCCCGGGCACGTCGGGCGCGTAGTGGTGCAGCAGGAAGCTCCAGTATGGCCAGGAGACGGCGAACAGCGCGGCGATGATGGCCCCGATGCTCCATTTGAATCGCCAGAGCGATCGGAATTCGACGAGGGCCAGGTGAGCGGCAATTGCCGCTACCAGCGGGATGGCCATGAAATGGACGAGCAGGAGAAGTCCGCCGGACAGAACAGCCAGCCGCAGCGGCCATGCCCGCCGGGTCAGCAGGAAGTCCGCGTATGCCGCCAGCATCATTGCCGACAGGGGGATGCACAGGCTGTTGTCCCAAAGCTGCCGGGCATACAGCCAAAGCCACGGCGAGAGCATGACGCAAACGCCCAGCCAGCTTGAGAAGCGCAAAGTTCTGCAAAGCCAGGCGAGGGCGACCGCGTTAATCGCCGCCGCGCCGCCCGCGCGGATGGCCAGCATCAGCACCGGATCACGTGTAAAACCAAGGAATATCTGGTCGATCCAAACCGGCATCGGGCCATACCGGGCGCCGCGCGTTCCCAGCAGCCCATAAGCCGCCGGCGTGAACGGCAACCTGATCCTCCAAACAAAACACGGTGCCGCATTTTGATGGATAGCCATCTCCATAATGAGCGGCTCATCGTAAATCCACGGCCCATCCCCCGGCCAAAACGTCGTACTCGCCACGATCACCGCCAGGGCGATCGCCGGCCAATTCATGCGCGATATGGGTCGAATGGAACCGTTCAGACTCCGGAAAATTCTATCGCCATTAAAGTTTCGGTGAAGGGCTGGAGTGAAAATCTCCAAATGATACAATTGGCGCGGAGATGAGGTGCTCGATGCGGGATTCCAAAGGCAAGGGTCCGAAAGATTCTGGCTATTCGCGTCGGCGGTTTTTGCAAGGGGTGGGCGTTGCCGGCGTCGGCGCTTTGGTCGCCGAGCACCCGTTGCTGCGCGCCGCCGAAACGCCGCCAACTTCGCCCGATGCGACCGACCGGCCGATCAGCGGCAACATTGACATCGTTCTGACCGTCAACGGCCAGCCCCGCAAAGTCACCGTCGAGCCGCGCACGACCCTTCTGAACGCCCTTCGCAACAACATGGACCCGCCGATCACCGGCCCCAAGCTCGTCTGCGACATGGGCACCTGCGGCGGATGCACCGTCCTGCTCGATGACAAGCCGGTCTACGGGTGTCTGCAATTGGCGATCGACGTCGTGGGAAAGAAGATCACGACCGTCGAGGGCATCGGCACGCCAGAGCGACTCAGTTCGGTCCAGGCGGCGTTTGGAGAAAAGGATGCCATGATGTGCGGCTTCTGCACCGACGGATTCGTGACCTCCATTTCCGGATTGCTCAAGGCCAATCCCAATCCGACGGAGCAGGAAGTCCGCGAGGCCTGCAAGGGGAACTTCTGCCGCTGCGGCACTTATCCCCGGATTTTCCAGGCCGCGTTGGAGGCCGCCAAGGCGCGATAGGGAGGACGAAATGGCCGCGACCAAACCATCAACCGCAACCAAGCCGGCAGCCCCGGCGCCCCTGACCTGGGGTCCGACCGGCAAACATCGTTTGCTGAACACGCGCCTGCCGCGCGTGGATTTTCCGTACAAGACAACCG
>JBEKXM010000619.1:0-2876 GCA_049512115.1 Tepidisphaeraceae bacterium
GCTGAAGATGGAACAGTCCGTGCGGCAGTTGGCGGAACTGTCGGCGGGGATCGATCAATTGGAAAGAGCCCTCCGCGCCCAGGCGCAGAAATCCCGGCCCGCGCCGGCGGGCGCCGGAAAATGATTTGAACGGACATGGCCAAATTCGCATTCCAACTCGACGGCGTACTTCGGCATCGGACGAACCTCGAACACCAATGCAGGCGCGAGCTGGCGGTGATTCAAGGGCAGATGTCGGCATTGGATGCCGAGTTGCGGGCCCTGGACGCCTCCGTGCGCGCTTCCGAAGCCGATCTGCGGACGAATCGGCTGGTGGGGCGGCTGGACCTGGCGTTCCTGGCGGCACATCGGCGTTACGCGGTCGCGATGCAGCGCAAAGCGACGGAGATTGCGCAGAAAATGGCTGCCGTTCAGGTGCAACTGGACCGCGCCAAACGGAACGTCGCCGAGGCGGCGAAGAAGCGAAAGATCATCGAGAAGCTGCGGGAGCGGCAGTATGCCCGCTGGCGCGAACAATTGGAACGGCGCGACGTTGCGGAAATGGATGAGATCGGAATGCAGCTTGGGCACGATCGATTTGCCCAGACCGGAGCGGGAGCGGCATGAAGAAGGCGTTCGGAATCCTCGTCTTGACGCTGGCGCTGAATTTCCTGGGCGTGGCCGGAGCGGTGGGCTACCTCTTCCAGTCCGGGCATTTGGACAAGGCTAAGATTGCGCAATTGAAGAACGTGTTGTTTGCAAAGCCGTCATCCGCGTTGGCGTCGGCCACCCAGCCCAGCGCCGCCCAGGGTTCGGGCTCGGCGTCGCGGAGGGACCTGTCGAGGTTGCTGCCCCGCGGCGGCACGACGGCGATCGAGCAGGTTGAATTCCTCCGCAAGACGTTCGACGCCCAAATGCTGGAAATAGATCAGCGGCAGCGCGAGTTGGCCGACCTGCAAAGGCAGGTGGATTTGGCCAACCAGAAGCTGGCGGCCGACCGGGCGACTCTTGACAAGCGGGAAAAGAACCTGGCGGACCGGGAACAGGAGGCCCAGCGGCTTCAGGACGACGCCGGCTTCCAGAGCACCCTGGCGCTCTACAGCGCCATGCCGCCAAAACAGGTCAAATCCATCTTCATGACGCTGAGCGAGGCGACGGTTCAGCAGTATCTCCAGGCGATGGACACGCGGGCGGCGGGAAAAATAGTCAAGGAATTCAAGACGACGGACGAAACTACATTCATCCAGAGGATCATGGAACGCATTCGCCAGTCGCAGGTCTCATCAGCGGACACGAAGCCATCATGAGCGCGTCGATACTCAATATTCTGCCGAATCCAGCGCCTCCGCCGCCCCCGCCGGCGGCGAGCAGTTCGAGCGGCCAGGCTGAGACAAGCGGTTTTTCGCAGCAGTTGAGCAAGGCGAAATCAAAACCCACGCCCGCCGCCCCGGCGCCATCCCAGCCGTCGAACGCCGCGGCCAGTTCCACCGCGAAAAAAACGCAAACGAAAACCGTCCAACTGAAGGATAAGTCCAATCCGCAGCAGAAGCAGCAGAATGCCAAGGCGAATCCATCGGACGCCGCGGAGACGGAGACCCAGACCCAGACGCAGGCTTTGGAATCGACGACGGACGAACAGGCGAACGTTGCCGATGCCGCGCAAAACACGCCCTTGCCGGTTCATGCCAAGCCGACGAACGTTCTTTCCCTCCAGGCGACGAATCCGGCGACGGGGAATCCCGATGTGAAAGCCGTTGCCGGCAAGCCGGCGGCCCAAAAAACGGATCAGCCCTCGCCAGTATCCCAAACATCGCCGGACCTGGCGACGCTGACGACCGCGGCATCGGCCCAGCAACCGCCCGTTGCCGCGGCCAACACCACCGCCAAGACGGCGACGGCCGACGGTTCGGCCTCTAACGAGGATTCCAACGATGCGGCCACGTTGAAACAGACGAGCATTCGCGCAAACATCTCGCCGCTCAAACCGGCGGACTCGACCGCGGATACCCCCGCGGCCGAAGGTGAAGCCGCTGCTGCGCAAGGCCAGGCCTCCGCGGATGCGCAATTGACCGCCGCCGCGGATGCCGATGCGCAATTGTCCGCCAAGGACAAGGCTGCCGGCGTCGATTCCACGGCGTCGGCATTCGCCCAATTGCTGCCGGGTTTCTCGGCGGCCAATGCGGCGGCGAATCATGCGCAGCCCGTGGCGCCATCCTCCGTTGGGCAATCGCCGGTTGCTCAATTCGCCGAGGCAAACCAGCCCTCCATTGTTTCGACGATCCACGGCAGCCTGCTGCCCAATGGCGGGACCATGAATATCACGCTGAATCCACCCGACCTGGGCGCGATGCAGATCACGGTGCGGATGGAAAACGGCGTGATGTCGGCCTCGTTCCAGACGAGCAACGATCAGGCGACCCGGCTGCTCACGCACACGCTTGGGCAATTGAAGGAGGCCCTGGAAACGCAAGGCGTGAGCGTCGATCGGCTGCACGTTCAACAGTCGTCCAATTCCGGGAATTCCTCGGGCAAGGGAAACGACTCGGAAAGCGGCGGACAGCAATCCTCCGACGGACGCAGCGCCCAACAGGAACAGCAGCGCCGCGAGACGTTGCGGCGAATGTGGCGGCGCATCCGCGGCGACAACGATCCGCTCGATCTGGTCGCCTGATCCCCCTTCCGCGCAGGTTTCGCCGAACACCCGCGCACTTTTCGCGCCGCCGCAAATTACCCCGTCGGTTTTTTGTATTCTCCATCACACTTCTGCCGAAATGGATTTCATTATGAGCGCCATCAACGCACTAGCGTCCACCCTGGGATCGGCCGCCTCGACCGGTTCGTCGTCGTCGTCGGCGAATTCGCTCACGGCGAACGACTTCATCAAGTTCATGATCACC
>JBEKXM010000620.1:0-2874 GCA_049512115.1 Tepidisphaeraceae bacterium
TGGAATTGCCGATCTCCAGATAACCCCTGGAAAAGCTCCGTCACAACAATAGCTCCAAATAAACCACATCCAGCCAGCTGCCGAATTTGAATCCCACCTGCTTGAAATGTCCCACTTCCTCAAATGCAAACCTGGCGTGCAGTGCGATGCTTGCCGTCTGCCCGGCATCGATTGATGCGATAATCGCATGATATCCGAGCGCGCGCGCCCGGATTATCAGGTCCCGCAAAATCAGCGATCCAATGCCTTGCCGATAAAACTCGCGATGGACATAGACGGAATTTTCGACCGTATTGCGGTAAGCCGCTCGCGCATGATATGCCGACAGCGCTCCCCACCCCACCACGCGCCGGTTCATTTCCGCCACGGTCACCGGATGCCTCGCATCGTGCATGGCGAACCATTGCCGCCGCCCTTCCATCGGCTCCGGCGTCTCCTGATAGGTGCAGTTCGAATGCAAGACGCAATGATTGTAAATCTCGTTGATGGCCAATAAATCATCCGCGGTCGCCAATCGTATCTCGGCCCCGCAGCCGCCTGATGCCGCATCGTCCGACTGCATCATCCACCGAACTCTTTCCGGGTGAACCGTCCGTCTTTGCTGATTTTCTTCCCGTCGATCTCGACGTATCCGCCGTTGCGCAAATCCACCACCATGTCCCAATGCAATCCGCTCTGATTGGAATTGCCCGTTTCCGGATATCCCGCCCCCAGCGCGAAATGCACGGTCCCGCCGATCTTCTCATCGAACAGCGTGTTCTTCGTGTACCTCGTTACGTTGTAATTCGTCCCGATGGCGCACTCCCCCAAAAATCGGCTGCCCGCATCCATGTCCAGCATGGAAATCAAAAACGCCTCACCCTTGGCGGCCGAGGCCTGGACCACTTTCCCATTCTTGAATTTCAGCCGCACGTCCTGGACCTCGCGCCCGCCGTGAACCGCCGGAAAACTGAAATGCACAACCCCCTCGGCGCTGTCGATGACCGGCCCGGTAAACACTTCTCCATCCGGGAAATTCTCATGCCCGTCGCAATTGATCCATTTTTTCCCCGCCACGGACATTCGGATATCCGTCCCGTTTGCCGCCACGACGTGATAATCCGATTTCCCGTTGAGGAAATCCGCCAGGTTCCGTTGCCGCCGCGAGACCTTCTTCCATGCCGCCACCGGGTCCGGCTCATTCAGCAGCCCCGCCCCGAACACAAAGTCCTCATATTCCGCCAGGGACATCTCCGCATCCTGCGCGCTGGCCTGGCAGGGATACTGCGTTCCGGTCCATTTCAGTTTTCCCTCCGCCGCCCGCCGCATGAAGATATCCATGATCGGTTGCCGCGCCGCCGCATGCCTCGCCATCCGCTTCGGATCGCAATTCGTCAGCGCTTTCGTATTCTCATCCGCCCAGATTCCGATCGAGCAGTCGATCGTCTCGATTTCATATTTGGCGACGGGATTCAAATACTTCAGTTGTTCATCGTTAGCCGACTTGAAAAGGATTTCCTCTAATTCCTTCGCCGCCAGGCGCACCATCGGATGTGCTCCCGCGGCGAGTACCTGCCGATAAATCTCCGCCACCAGCGGCTCGGCGACGCTCGGCCCCGCAATTCGCACGAGCTGGCCCCGCTTCACTCCCACGCTGTAGTTCACGAGCACTTCCGCCAATTTCGCAAGCCGTGGATCACGCATGGGGGGATTGTAATGGAAAGCCAATGACAAATGACCAATGACAAATGACGAATGACAAACTAAGCTACCCGCCCATGCCGACCCCCGTTCCCTGCGCAATCGTGATTTTCGGCGCCAGCGGCGATCTGGCCCAACTCAAACTCATCCCCGCCGTTTACGAACTGTGCCGGGAACGGCTCGTCTCCGACCGTTTCGTTTTGGTCGGCTACGCCCGATCCACCGCGAAAAAGGATGGCACGCCACTCAACGACGAGCAATACCGCAAGGATTGTTACCAGGCCATCCAAAAACACGCGCGCCGGCAACCCATCGACGAAGCCGTCTGGAAGCGCATGGAGCAAAATGTCTTTTACGTCTCGGGGGCGTATGATTCCGACGAAGATCACGCCCGCCTGGCGGCAAAACTCAATGGATTTGACCAAACCCACGACACGGGCGGAAACCGGCTCTTTTATATCTCTACGCCCCCCGAGGCTTTCGAAGGCATCATTACCTGCCGCGGCAAGCGATTGACCGCCCCCGACCGCGCCACCGGCTTCCAGCGGATCATCATTGAAAAACCCTTCGGGCGCGATCTTCAATCCGCCCGGCATCTCAATGCCGTCCTGCTCAAATATTTCGACGAAACGCGGGTCTTCCGCATCGACCACTATCTGGGGAAGGAAACCGTCCAGAACCTCATGGTCATGCGTTTCGCCAACTCGATCTTCGAGCCGATCTGGAACTATAAATACATCGATCACGTCCAGATCACCGTCAGCGAAACGGTCAGTGCCGACGACCGCGCCGGATATTACGACAAGAGCGGGGCGACGCGCGACATGATTCAGAACCACCTGTTCCAGCTCATGGCGCTGGTTTCCATGGAACCCCCGGCCGCCCTCGACGCCACCAGCATCCGCGACGAGAAGGTGAAGGTCTACAAATCGGTCCGGCCCCTCCGATCCGGCCTGGTCGATTCCCAGGCCATCCGCGGCCAGTACGGACCCGGCCAATACCAAGACAACTCCGCCCTGAAGGCCACGCCGGGCTATCTCAAGGCCCGCGGCGTCGCCCCAAACTCACGCACCGAGACCTTCTCGGCCATCAAACTCTTCGTTGACAACTGGCGATGGAGCGGCATGCCGTTCTATCTCCGCACGGGAAAATGTCTTCCCGAAAAACTCAGCGAAATCGTCGTCCGTTTCCGCT
>JBEKXM010000621.1:0-2863 GCA_049512115.1 Tepidisphaeraceae bacterium
TCCTGCCCCGCTGCTCGGCGTGCTCGGCGTGGACGATCACGCTCAGCGCGTCGATTCTGTCCCCGTTGACCAGGACGTCCAGCTTCACCAGGTCCCCCGCCCGGAACCCGATGAAATCATAATCCATCGTCCCGTACCCGCGCGTCGCGCTCTTCAGCCGGTCGTAAAAATCGTAAATCACTTCCGCCAGTGGAATCTCGTACGCCAAAATGACCCGCGACGCCCCGATGTATTCCGTCTTCTTGTATATCCCACGCCGATCCTCGCACAATTTCATCAGCGCCCCCACGCCCTCGGCCGGAAGGATCAGGTTCATCAGGATATACGGCTCGCGGATTTCCTCCACGTGATTGGGGTTCGGCAATTCGCTCGGAGCGTCGATCCGTTTCAACGTCCCATCCGTCATCTTGATCTCGTACGTCACGGTGGGGGCCGTCTGCACGATCTCGATGTGAAACTCCCGCTCCAAACGCTCCTGAATGATCTCCATGTGCAACAAGCCCAGAAACCCGCAGCGAAATCCGAATCCCAACGCATCGGAAGATTCCGGCGTAAACGAAAAGCTGCTGTCGTTCAGTTGCAACCGGTCCATCGCGTCCCGAAGCTCGTCATATTGCGTCGTCCCGCCGGGATAGAAATCGCAATAGACCATCTGCTGGATCGGTTTATATCCCGGCAGCGCCTCGGCGGCGGGCTTGGCAGCATCCGTCACCGTGTCCCCCACCCGAACGTCGTGAAGGTCCTTGATCGCCGCCACCAGATACCCCACCTCCCCGGTGCCGATCTTCTCCACCTGCTTCGGCCGCGGCATCAGTTTCCCCAGGTCGGTGATCTGATGCAGCTTGTCCGTCCCCATCAGCCTGAATTTCTGACCCTTGAACAGCTCCCCATCCACCACCCGCACGTAAACAATCACGCCTCGATAATCATCGTAAATGCTGTCGAAAATCAGCGCCCGCGTCGGCAAGGACGGATCGCCTCTGGGCGCCGGCAGCTTCCGGCACAGCAGGGCGATCAACTCGTCGATCCCCTGTCCCGTCTTGGCCGAGACCAGAATCGCATCCTCCGCCGGGAATCCCAGCACCTGCTCGATTTCCTCCGCCACCTCCACCGGCCGCGCGCTGGGTAGATCGATCTTGTTGATCACCGGAATGATCTCCAGCCCCACCTCGATGGCCGCATACGCGTTGGCGACCGTCTGCGCCTGCACCCCTTGCGTCGCATCCACCACCAGGATCGCCCCCTCGCACGCCTGCAACGCCTTCTGCACCTCGTAATGGAAATCCACGTGACCCGGCGTATCGATGAAATTCAGCATGAACTGCTCGCCGCCCGTTTCGTGGAAGACCGTCACCGCCGACGCCTTGATCGTGATCCCGCGTTCGCGCTCCAGGTCCATATCGTCGAGAATTTGCTCCTTGAATTCCCGTTCGGTGATGGCCCCGGCGCGCATGAGTAGCCGGTCCGACAAGGTGCTCTTGCCGTGATCGATATGGGCAATGATCGAAAAATTCCGAATCTGCATGCGGCCAACGAAGAATACCACGTCACGCCGCCTACCGCGACAAATCCCGCGATCCTTGCCCGAAGTCTCGCGTGCAAACGCCGAAGCCGACCCGATGGAATTGCATTCAATTGGCAAATACCCGACAATAATTCCGAGGCGCAGCATTCGGTAGAACTATGCCACAATCGGCTTCATCCTCTCTCAAGGCCTTCTTCACCCCGCAAGTATGGGCCTTCCTCTCCCAACAAATGAAACTCTCAAAACGGGAGCTTCAAATGGTCAAAGCCGTGTTCGAGAACAAAAGGGAAAACAGCATTGCGCGCGATCTCGGCTTATCGCCATACACCGTGCGCACCTATATGGAACGCCTGCACGGCAAGCTGGGCGTCAAAAGCCGAGCCGCACTGATGACCGCAGTTCTCGGCGAATTCCTCAAGGCAGTCATCCACCCCGACAGCCCCATTTCACCGATCTGCGCCCGACGAACCCAGGGTGAATGTCCCTTCCAGCGCTGACATGCAATTACCGACTTGCTTCTCGCCCACCTAAACTCGTATTCTACATTTCTGAATTTCTTTGTCCTGTCGCGTTCGGGAACGTGTACGGGTTAGAAGCCATTTCAAATTCCGTTCAACTTCCCCGAACGCCCACGGCGTTGCCGTGGGTTTTCGCCGTGGCATAGAAGTTCTGAAACATCTTCGCACCCACTAGGCACGATTTGCAACCACATTCGCGCCAGGGGGGAAGTATGAATCGCAAAACCATTCCGCTCCTCGCCGCCGTCACATTCGCCGCGGCACCGCTGGCCAGGGGGCAGGCGTATGTGGGGACAGTTCTGTATCCACTGACTCCCCCGGCGGGGCTTTCCCTGGGATATACCAATATTGAATGTGATGATACCGGACAGGTCGTTGCCACAATCGGCTTCAACTATTATGCCGTGTTTTGGCCCGGTACTTCCTCGGGCGTTGAACTAAACCCCGGCTCGTCGTTAGCACAGGCTGAGGCTGTCCAAGGTAACGAGCAAGTCGGCGAATACAGTTCCAAGGCCTATCTTTGGAAGGGTAGCGCCGCCTCGGGCGTCAATCTAAACCCGAGCGGATTTTATGGCTCATGTGCACTCGGCACGGACGGCAGCCAGCAAGTAGGCTACGCTTCACCCTCGAACTTTGACCCGAGTCTGCATTGGGCATTCCTCTGGAACGGCACCGCGGCATCGGCAGTCGATCTGAACCCGAGCGGAATTTCGGCGTCGGAGGCCCTTGGCACTGATGGCGCGCAGCAGGTTGGCTACGCACACACGGGGGAATATCTGAACGCGCTCCTCTGGAGCGGCACGGCCAACTCGTACGTGAA
>JBEKXM010000622.1:0-2862 GCA_049512115.1 Tepidisphaeraceae bacterium
AAAGTATTATCGCTTCCTAAATCAGAAATTCGGCGAATTCCGAAATGCGTTAGCCAACTTTTTGCAGGTCATCTCCGTTGACGGTCAGGCCAAGAAGATCGAATCGGCAAAGAACCTCGCCTCAAGTCTTGAGGTATTGCGAAGCGCTTTATCTGCAAAGGACCAGCCTCCTTGGCTTCAATCGCTTCTAACACGACTTGGCGAGTACCAACAAATTGCCCCTCACCGTGACAATGCGGGCCGCATGGTTCTCGAAACCATAATTTCGGTAGGCCGCGAAATCGAGAACCAAAAGTGGGATATCGAGAATTCCAACTCGATTGGCACGGTTCAATTTGCCGCCATCTATGAGGCCGTTTACGTCGATTCTCCGATTCCTAAGTTATTCGACGCGCTAATCGCCCAGCTTGAGTGGATTATTGACTCCGGCAAGATCGACAGTATCAGCGCGATCAAACAGCTTGAAAAGTTACTTGCCAATCTAAGGAGGAACTCCAAAGCTGATATCTTCTCAAGAGAATACGTGGGGCGATTCGTGCAGATATTCTCTGCGAAATTGTGTTGGAAATACCTCGAAAGCATTCCAGGTCTAAAACAGCCGATGGAAGCGCTGCACGAAACAATGACTGAACTTGGAATTAGCTTTACTCGTGTGGGTGAGGAAGTCATGAAGCGGCTCGCCATGGCCGTCGAACCAGAAGCGCCAAGGCTACCACAAAATGAGTTTCCCGCTTTGCCGGCTCCAAGGCCAGAAGAAAGCGATGTTCTCCCAGACACTCAATCGTAAACTGCTTTTCTCCCCGTCCTTTGCGATCTCTAGCGAAGCGGGCGGTAAATCTGCTTTCGCGGCTCGCCGTTGCGCATCTTGTTCCAAGGAAATGCCTGCGTTTGCGTTCCATTTTGGTTGCGGCTATGCCGCGCCGGGTTATCCGTACAATCCGCGGTTAGTATTTTCTTCACCCCCTCGCGCAACAGCCGTTCTTCGGCGGCACGCCCCGTAATGTGCGCTTCGGCGTGGAACCGGACGGCCATTCGCCGAAACATCCCATAAAAAATCGGTAGCGTGATTTGGCCGATATATCTGGCATGACCGACCGATCGGTGGGCCAATCGTATCTCCCTGCGCGGGTTTCTCGGCCGGCAATGCTTGCCATTGCTGAGCCGCTGGTCGTGCCGCTGTTCTGTTTTACCCTGCTTTGCAGCTCGGCCCTGTTGTTTCTCGTGGAGCCGATGTTTGCCAAATTGGTGCTGCCGCTGCTGGGCGGGACGCCGGCGGTGTGGAATACCTGCATGGTCTGCTTCCAGGCGATTTTGCTGGCGGGCTATGCCTATGGACATTTCTCGATCCGCTGGCTGGGAGTTCGGCGGCAGGCGTTGCTGCAATTGCTGGTGCTGTTCATCGCGGCGGGGGCGTTGCCGGTGGCCCTTCCACATGGTTGGGAGCCGCCCGCCGGGCGGAATCCGATGCTGTGGCTGCTGGCGGTGCTGACGGTGGGAGTGGGGGCGCCCTTTTTCGCGGTGGCCACGCAAGCCCCGGTGTTGCAGAGATGGTTTGCATCCACGGGTCACCGCGCCGGCGGCGATCCCTATTTTCTTTATGCCGCCAGCAATCTGGGAAGCTTGGCCGCCCTGATCGCGTATCCCACGATTTTTGAGCCGCTCATGCGTTTGGCGGATCAGAGCAATCTCTGGTCGCTCGGTTACGCCGGGTTGATCGGGCTGTCGGCGTGCTGTGCGCTGCTGGCGGGATCGGCGGAAAAACCCGAACGCATGCGGATCGAATCCATCCCCGCATTGCGGAGAGTGCGGTGGATTCTGCTGGCGATGATTCCATCCGGCCTGCTGTTGGGCACGACCACCTTCATCACGACGGACATCGCGGCCGTGCCGATGCTCTGGATCGTACCGCTGATTCTGTATCTTCTCAGCTTCATCCTGGTATTCGCATCCCGGCCGATCGTTCCGCATCGAATCATGGTGCGGTTGCAGCCGGTGTTGGTGCTTTGGGTTGCCCTGTTCATGTTGGGGCGGGTGGGCCAGCCGGTGTGGATGGTGCTGGCGCTGCACCTGTCGTGCCTGTTTGTTTCGGCCATGGTGTGTCATGGGGAATTGGCTGCCGACCGGCCTTCCGTCGGCCGGCTGACCGATTTCTATTTGATGATGTCGCTCGGCGGCGTGCTGGGCGGAATGTTCAACGCCCTGGCGGCGCCGCTGCTGTTCCAAAGCGCGGCCGAATATCCGATCGCACTAATCGCCGCGTGTGCGCTCTGCCCGCGGTCCAAACCGGCCAAACTGAAGCCGGGGTTGCGGGACCGCGCACTGGACGTGATCTGGCCGGCCGCGGTCGGCATGTTGGCATGGGGAATGCCGCGAGCGGTGGCGGCGGCCGCTGGCCGGGACTCCATCTCGTTGCGGATCCTGGCGCTGGGGATCGCGGTCATGTTCGCCGGAGCGGCGATCCCGCGGCGCGGAAGATTCCTCGCCGCCCTGGCCGTTCTCTTTCTGGTCGCCGGCGCCGATATGGGACGAGGCCGGGTCCAACTCATCCGAAGAAGCTTTTTCGGAATTCACCGTGTCGTCCGCAACCCCGACGGCCCGTTCAATGACATCTATCACGGCACGACCGTCCACGGCCGGCAATTCGTGGATTCCATCACCGGGATGCCCGCCCAGCCGACCGTCGCCCTGACCTACTATGCCCGATCCGGCCCGATCGGGCAGGTTTTGACGGACCTGCCCGCCTCGCCGGGGTCCAAGCGCATTTGGGTGGTCGGCCTCGGCGTGGGAAGCCTGGCCGCCTACGCCGATCGGTCCACCCAGCTCACCTATTTCGAAATCGATCCGGCCGTTCGCTGGATCGCC
>JBEKXM010000623.1:0-2855 GCA_049512115.1 Tepidisphaeraceae bacterium
CAGAACCAAGAACTAAAACTAAACGCTATTTTTGCGGCGCCGTGGTCGGCCCGGTCGCCGCCGGCAGCTTCGCCGGATGATAGTTCTTACTGATCGACTTGATGTACGCGATAATGTCCCCAACGTCCTTCTCCGTCAAAAGTCCTTCGGTCGGCGGCATGATCGGCTGGTAGCCGGCGATCGGATGGACGTTCGGATGCGTTATCACCTCGTGCAGGTAATCTTCATCCGCCGTATGCATCCCATCCATGGTTTGCACCTCGGTCATGAACAAATCCTTCCAGGTCGGCGCCTTGCCGGTTGATGTCCCGTCCGTGCTGTGGCACTGCTGGCATCCGCGCGTGTTCCACAGATATTGTCCCCGTTCCACCGGCGGCAAACCCCCGCCGCCGAGTTTACCCAACCATTCCACGAAAACGGAGCGCGGTTCCACCACCACGTGGCTCCGCATGGATGAATGGTCCTGGCCGCAATACTGCGTGCAGAAAATGTCCCATGTCCCCAGCATCGTCGCCTGCACCCAAATCTTGTTGTACCGCCCGGGCACGATGTCCTTCTTGATCCGGAACACCGGCATGTAAAAACCATGGATCACGTCGTCGCTGCTCAACACGAACACCACCGGCGTGTTCACCGGAATGTGCAACTCGTTCGATTGCTCCCCGTTCGGATACCGGAACGAGTAGGACCACATCCGCGCCGTCACGTCCACCTCATAAGCGTCCGGCGGCGGAACCGCCAGATGCATGTAGCCCTTGAACCCGTAGAAGAAAATAACGATGACGATCAGCGTGGGAATGAACGTCCAGGTCAATTCCAGCGCGGTGTTGTGCTTGGGCGCATCGAGCATCGGCTGGCCTTCGCGATAGCGGTATTTCCACGCGAACGTCACCAGCAGCACCAGCACCAACAGGAAGAAAAAGAGGCAAATCCAGTAGATGAAAAAGAACAGCCAGTCCACCTCACCGGCCATGGCCGAGCCCTGCGGCGGCATCCAGAACCCGCCCCAGGGATTTTCCGCCAGGTTGTTCAGCATCGCATTCATCAAGTCATCTCATCATTTGCTTTTGCCCGTCTCGTATGCGAGCCGCGCCAAACCATCCAGGAAATCGCGCTTCCCAAAGCCAGCATCGTGAGCACTCCGGCCATTCGCATCAGATTCATCGCCGCCCAGGAGTATTTCCCGGCCGTCGGGTCCCAATGCAGGCAGATCAGCAGGATTTGATCGACCGTCGTTCCGATCTTCCCCTGCGACGCTTCCACCAGCGACAGCCGAAGCGTCTGCTCCGGGAACGTCACGCCGTACAGATACCGCGAAATCCTCCCATCCGGCGTGACGATCATCGCCACCGCCGGGTGGGCGAACTGCCCGTTGTCCGCCGGCTGATACCGGAACCCCACCGCCGTCGCTATCGCCTCGATCTCCTTCGGCTTCCCGACCAGCACGTGAAATCCACTGGCCGATCCCGGCTTATCGTATTCCATCACGTAGCTGTTTTTCTTCAGCTTCGCCAAATCCGGCGAATCCGTCGGATCGATGCTCACGAACACGAAATCGAAATCCTTTCCGATATCCAGATCCATCTTCTTCGCCGAATCCACCAGGCTGCGCGAAACCGTGTCGCACAGCATCGGGCATTCCAGATACCCCAGTTGCAGCAGTATCGGCCGATTGGGGCGAAGCAGTTGCGCCAGCGTCACGAACTGCGCGTTCTCGTCATAAAACGTCACGTCGAGCGGAAGCTGGAGGTTGAGATGTTCATCCACCCCGACGTTGCGGTACGCCGCCGGCAATTGCGTGCCGGCCGCGGGATTGGGCACACTATCCGCTCGCGCGATCCCCGCCATCGCCGCAACCAACGCAATCCAAAGCATGCGCGTCAGTTGCTGCAAAGAATTTCCCCCTCCCCATGTACTCAGGGGGAGGGCCGGGGTGGGGGTCGAGTGCGAAGATATAAATCTCGCGATCATGTTACGGCAGCTTTCCCCCGTGGTTCGCCAGATAGGTGATCGCCTGGCCGATCGGGACCGTCACGCGGTCCTTCTTCTTGTCATCCACCCAATGCGGCTTGGCGTCCAGCGCCAGTTCCTGGCCCTGTTTCAGCTCCGCGAACGTGACGGTCGGCGAATCCGGGCTCAGGGCCCTGGCGGCCGCCTCGTCCGCCTTCACGGCAACTTCGTCCATTTCCTCGCTCTGATACCACGCCTGCGTCCCGATCACGATCACCAGCAGCAGGATGCCGGAGACGATCCCGATCGTCATCAGCAACGAGACGTTGACTTCCTGTTTGAACGCCATGACGAACCTTCTAAAAATTCTCGAACGCCAGCGAATCCGGCAGCCGCGGATCGCGCATCGCTCGCACCGAATCGTGCACCGCTCGCCGCACCACGAACGCCATGAAAATCCCACCGATCCCCACCAGCACCGCCAGGTCGATCAGGCCCAGGTGGTAAGCACCGTCATCGAACTGCGGCATAATCAGCCAGAAAATATCCACCCAGCAGAACACCAGCATCCACACCGCCCAGAACGTCAGCGCGGCCGGGCTGCGCTTCACGTGCCGCGACAAAAGCCCTGGAAACGGAACCAGAAAATGCCCGACCAGCAGCGCGATCACCACCGGAGAAAAATCGTTCGGCCGAACCGTCGAAGCCCCGTGCCGCAGGAACCAACCCGTCTCGTCCGGGATGTTTCCGTACCATTGCAGCATAAACTGGCTGAAGGCGATGTATCCCCAGAAGAACGTGAATCCGAAGAGGAATTTCCCCAGATCGTGGAAATGCTCCGTCGTCACGCTCCTGGACAAAAGTCCCCGGCCCTGGAGAAGCCGCACCGTCAGGATCACGCTGGA
>JBEKXM010000624.1:0-2849 GCA_049512115.1 Tepidisphaeraceae bacterium
CGCCGTCGTCAACCGACAGGCAGGCTCCGTCGGTTTTCTCCCGCTGCTCATCACGAGGTGGAAGGTAGAGCGTGCTGACGCCTTTGGCCGCATCCATCAGGAGATAGGCGTGCGGCACTTCCACCCCGGTGAGATAGTAGAAATCGTTGCTTTGTCGGAACGGATCGAACCCCGGAACTTCGGTGGCGGCCGCCACGACCGCGATGCCCCCGCCCATGAGCCGCATCAGCCGGCTTCGACGGTCTGCCAATTCTTCGGCGGAAAAATCCTTTTGACAGGCGAGCGACGATTCTCGATCCGCGACGTTTTTCATGGCCTTGTCCGATTATCCAATTGCCGCGTTCATTGTGAATGCCGCGGCTGCGCGTCCAACAGATTGCGCACAAAGAATTCCTCTTTTCGCCGGCTTCCGTAGGCCCCGTCGCCGCCGTGGCCGGCGCCGGGAACCATCAGCAGCTCGAACGTCTTGTTGGCCTTGACCAGCGCGTTGACCACCTGCATGGTCGTGGCAGGATCGACGTTGTGATCCAATTCGCATCCGATCAGCAGCAGCTTGCCCTGGAGCTTGGCGGCATTGTTCACGCCGGATTGTTCCGCGTATTCCGGTCCCACGGGCCAACCCATCCAAAGTTCGCTCCACCAGATTTTGTCCATGCGGTTATCGTAGCATCCGCAGTCGGCGACGGCGGCCTTGTAGAAATCCCCGTAGGCTTCCAGGGCGCGCAGCGCGTCTTGTCCACCGGCGGACGTTCCGAAGATGCCCACCCGGGTGATGTCCATCCAGGGGAATTTTGCCGCGGCGGCTTTCATCCACAGAATTCGGTCGGGGAATCCGCCGTCGCCGAGGTTCTTCCAACAGACATCGTGAAACGCTTTGGATCGGTTCGAGGTCCCCATGCCGTCCGCCTGCACGACGACGAATCCCAGGTCGGTGTAGGAGCGGTCGCGGGGACGGCTCGAAAACGCCGTGGGCGTAAACGAATCCTGGGGTCCGGCATAAACGTCTTCGATGACGGGATATTTCTTTTGCGGATCCCAGTTGGCCGGACGGTAAATCACGCCGAATATGTCGGTCGTTCCATCGCGCCCTTTGGCCGAGAATCTGATGGGAGCTTGCCAACTTGACGCCTTCAGCTCGGAAATGTCGGCAGTTTCAAGGCTGCACACGAGCGTCCCATCGCTGGCTCGGCGAAGCTCGCTCACCGGCGGGACATCAACCTGGGAATAGGTGTCGATGAAATACTGACGGTCCGGCGAAAACTTGATTGAATGCGTTCCGTTGCCTTGGGTCAGCAGGACCAATCCGGTTCCATCAAAGTTGATCCGGCAATAGTGCACGTAATAGGGATTCTGATCCAGGTAAATGCCGCCGGCGTGGAACCAAATCTGCCGCTTTTTCGAATCCACCAAATCCACGCCGCGCACGACCCATGGCCCTCGTGTGATCTGGTTTTTCACCTCGCCGGTGAGCGCATCGTAAAGGTAAAGATGGTTCCACCCGTCGCGCTCGGACATCCAAATGATTTCGTGCGTGTCGTCCAGGTAATCGGCATACTGTTTGTCCGCGTAATCGATGAATGTTTTGCTTCGTTCATCGACGATTGCCGTGGGCTGACCGTCCTTCGCGTTTACCGAGATGATCTTTTCGTTCTGATATCCGCGCTGAACGTAGAGGAATGTAAACCGCGAGGAAGCGGGGCTCCATCGCACGTCGCTGATATCCCAGGGCGTTGGATAGAGCGATGCGTCAATGGGAATTTCCCGCTGTGCGGCCACGTCGAACAGATGCGGAATTTGCGTGGGGATCGGATCGCCCGCTTTGAGATAGGGATAAGAAAGCAATTTGGGCTGCACCTGATCGGCGGGCGAGGACTCCACTAGATAAACCAGCCGCTCCGGCACGCGATGCGTGCGAATGGCGACGACGTGCCGGGAATCGGGCGACCAGAAAACCTCCGCTCTGTCCGGCGGTTCTTCGGGCCTGGTGTAGTGCATTTCGATGCCGCGCTCGCGGCTGACATCGGCGTGATACGTGTCATCGGCCGAGCCTTGGCGGCTCAACGGCGTTTCTTTTTTCGTCGCGCGATCGCGCAGCCAGAGGTTGTTGTCGCGGACGAACGCTTCCCATTTCCCGTCGGGAGAATAGCGGGAACGGTCTGTCGCCGGGGCCGGCGGTCTTCGGCGTGGCCGGCCTTCCGCGGTAATGATCGCGTCAGCGGGTTCATTTTCAGCTTCGTAGACGCCGAGCAACCGGCCGGTCGGTTCGGCGGCAATCCAGACGTGTCCGACATAAGTATCGAGAACCCGGCTCTTGGCCGCCGGAACTACGCCGTAGGAGACGCGCGTGCCGCCCGGATCGATCCAGAAAAGCTGTGCTTCAACCGAGGTTTGATTGATGAAGGTTATACTCGTTGGCTGAGTTGAATTTGCCGATGGATGCGGCTGAAGATCGGCCGGCAGGGACGTTGCGGCGCCCTTCCCGGCCGCGGCGGTAATCCGGTAGGAGGCCAGGTCCAACGTCCAGGCCCGGTCTGCGCCATTTAAGCGAATGGTTTTCCCGTCATCGGAAAACTCGATGGAGTTGATCGGCAAATTTCGTGCGGCGCATGGCTTGCCTGTTATCCGGGATAACTCCGCGGCGACGCGCGCGTGATCGAACGCCGGCAGGCGGGCTCCCGACTCGGCGTTCACCCGCACAAATTCCCGCTCGTGGCCCGGCAGTTCGTTGCGATACCAAAAGTCGTCGCCGGCGCCGAACCAATGCGCCGCAATGTGATCGCGATAGACCCGCAGCGTCCTCTGCGCGAAAACCGGGTTGGTCACCAGAATGTATCCCAGCGCAAGCAAGC
>JBEKXM010000625.1:0-2840 GCA_049512115.1 Tepidisphaeraceae bacterium
TTTCCCATGCGCGCGATCGAATCGACCAGCGGCGGCGCGCCTTCGACGCGCCAACCCAGGTTGTATCCCACCGGATAGTATGGCGAGCCGTCGTCCAGAATGAATCGCTTGTTATCGCTCGGGTCCAAGCGAACAAACCCCGGCCGTGACGTTCCCTCCACTGAGAATTCGCTCGGCTGAAGATTCAGCGGTTGGGCATCCCCCCCGTTAAGCGTCACCGCGCCGATGCGGTAATTCCCCGTCGTGGTCGGCGTGTGCCGCACGCGCCAAGTCTGCCCGCCGTCGAAGAACGCGGGAACCGTCACCCCGCTCCCATCCGGCTGAAGGATCTTCACGATCACGTCGTTCTGCGTGAAATCGAACGGATTGCCGTGAACCTGCGGCAATTCAAAACTCGCCTCGATCATGGGAAATGTCCCCGCTTGCAAAACGGATCCCGCAGCCCCCACCACCCATATCGCCGCAATCAGTCCGGATAACCGCCAAAGGGTTCGATTCATGCAATTAATATACATGAAATGCACCTAATGAAGTGAAAACTTCGACGCTTTATGCCATGATATCCGCGATCTCAAAATGCGGCGAGGCAAATTTGAAATCCTCGTGCCGATCCTCGATTCTATATGGATATGCAGTACGGACATTTTGACGACGCCGCTCGTGAATACATCATCGATCGGCCCGACACGCCGCGTCCATGGAGCAACTACCTCGGCGATCGCGGCTACGGCGGGATCATCACCAATAACGCCGGCGGATATTCGTTCACGCATTCGCCGGCGGAGGGACGCATCCTGCGCTTCCGCTACAACTCGGTGCCGCTCGACCAGCCCGGCCGATACTTCTATCTGCGCGATCAGGCCGGCGGGGATTACTGGAGCGCCTCCTGGCAGCCGGTCGGCAAACCGCTGGACGAGTACCACAGCACCTGCCGCTTCGGCACGGGATACGCGGTCATCGACAGCCGCTACCGCGGCATCGCCACCACCGCCACCTATTTCATTCCGCTGGGGCGGCAGTTTGAGTATTGGGTGCTGCGGGTGGTCAATCGTGGCGAGCGGCCCCGATCGCTCAGCGTCTTCTCATTCTGCGAATTTACCAGCCATTGGACCTTGCTCCAGGATCTGCTGAATCTTCAGTACGTGATGTTCATCGCCCAGGCCCGCTGGCAGGATGGGATGATCTCCGCCTCGAGCTGCGCCCGCCTGCCGGCCTATCCCGGCAACTTCGCTGAACCCGAGCAGTCACGCTGGTGGTGGATGACGCAAATGGGCGGCAAACCCCGCGGCTATGATCTGGACCGCGAAGCCTTCGTCGGGGTCTACCAGAACTTTGCCAACCCGGCGGCGGTTCAGCGCGGCGTCTGCGGAAACTCGACCGGCTTCTCCGACAACATTTGTGGCGCCATCCAAAGCGATTTGGTGCTTCAGCCGGGCGAAACCCAGACCATCATCGTGCTGCTCGGCATTGGTAAGGCGGAAACGGAAGGCGCCGCCATCCGCGCTGCATTCGGCTCACCGCAGCGCGCCGAGGCCGAGCTGGAGAAACTCAAAAATCACTGGCATGGCAAGCTGGACAGATTCCAGGTGAAGACTCCCGACGCCGACTTCGATCACATGGTCAACGTCTGGAATCCCTACAACGCCCTGACCGCCCACGAGTGGTCGCGCTCGTTTTCGCTGATCTACACCGGCGAGCATCGCGACGGCTTTGGCTTCCGCGATGCCGTGCAAGACCAGTTGGGCGTGCTCTATATGTTGCCGGATGTGGCCCGCCAGCGTCTGCTGCTGATGCTCAGCGGGCAGGACGGCAGCGGGGGGGCGCAGCCGGAGATCCAGCCCTGGCGCCACGAGCCGGGAGCGATGCCGCCCACGCCCGAGGCCAATTACCGATCCGACGATTGCCTCTGGTTTTTCAACGTGATTCCCTCCTATATCGCCGAGACCGGCGACTTCGGCCTGCTCGACGAGGTCGTGCCTTATGCCGATGCCGGGCAGGCCACCGTGCTGGGCCATCTCCGCCGGGCCATTGAGTTCAACCTCCAGCGCAGCGGAGCCAATCAACTGCCGTGCGGGCTTAAGGCCGACTGGAACGATTGCCTGAAACTGGGCTACCGCGGCGAGAGCGTTTTCGTGGCCATGCAGCTTCGCCTGGCGCTGGGAGTTTACGCCGAGCTGGCCGCGCGCCTGGGCCGTCGCGAGGAGTCGGCGTGGGCCTTGTCGCAACGCGACGCGTTGGACGCCGCGATCCAACGAGTCTGCTGGGACGGATCATGGTTCATCTGGGCGATTGCCGAGGACGGTACGGTGTTCGGCACGCATCGCCTGCCCGAGGGACAGGTCTATCTCAACACGCAGTGCTGGGCGATTCTGTCCGGCGTGGCCACCGAGCAGCAGGCGCAGACGGCGCTTCAGACGGTGCACGAGCGGCTGGCGACACGGTATGGATTGATGATCTGTGATCCGCCGTTTGACCGGACGCCCGTCGCGGTCATGCGCGCCGTGCTGTTCAATCCCAGCAATAAGGAGAACGGCGGCATCTTCAGCCATACGCAGAGCTGGGCGGTGATCGCCCACGCCATGCGCGGAAATGGAAATCGTGCCTACGAGTATTACCGCGCCTACATGCCGGCGGCACAGAACGACATCGCCGAAGTGCGGCAGGTGGAACCGTACGTTCACTGCCAGAGCACGCACGGCGCCCATTCTCCGCACTTCGGCGCATCGCGCCTGCCCTGGCTCAGCGGCACGGCAAGCTGGAGCTGCTACACGGCCGCCCAGTGGATCCTGGGCATCCGTCCCGAAGGCGACGGCCTGCGCATCGATCCCTGCATCCCCACA
>JBEKXM010000626.1:0-2837 GCA_049512115.1 Tepidisphaeraceae bacterium
GATGTGACGCTGGGCAGCGGCACCATCACCAGCAGCGTGAACATCACGTCGCTGTCGATCATCGGCAACGGCGTGCTGGACGTGAACAACAATCACATCATTATCAACTACGGCTCCAGCGATCCGATCGCGGTGATCGCCGGATACATCGCCTCCGGCTACAACGGCGGCGCGTGGAATGGTCCCGGTATTATTTCCTCGGCGGCACAAACGAAGACCAATGGCCTGCTATACGGTCTGGGCTACGCCGACGGGGCTGACGGCCGAATCTCCGGCTTGGCCTCCGGCCAGATCGAAGTGGCCTATACGTTGCTCGGCGACGCCAATCTGGACGGCGTAGTCAACGCAGCCGATTTCGCCGTCCTGGCGGCGAACTTCAATCAGAGCGCCGCCGGCTGGGACCAGGGCGACTTCAACTACGACGGCCTGGTCAACTCCGCCGACTTCCTTGACCTGACAATGAACTTCAACCAAGGCATGAGCGGCGCGGCATCGGCCGGCGACGTCGCGGCCTTGGACGCCTTTGCCGCCGCCAATGGGTTGCTGGCGGATGTTCCAGAGCCGGCGATGGGGTCGCTGCTGCTGGTCGCCGGCACGAGCCTGCTGATACGCCGGCGGCGAAAGCATTTGGCGTGAATTCCTCGCTTGACTGAACTGAAGGGGATTCCGCCGCGTCGTCGTAAGGTCAGGCCTTCGCGCCGGCGGCGGCGAGGAGATCGGCGTTGGTCTTCTGCTTGGCCATCACTTCCAGCAGCGTCTTCATTGCGGCGGCCGGCTGCATGGTCGTCAGCAATCGGCGAATTTTGTGGGCCGCGTTGATTTGCTGCTCGTTCAGGAGCTTTTCTTCTTTTCTGGTGCCGCTGGCGGCGATGTCGAGGGCGGGGTAGATGCGCTGGTTGGCCAGATTGCGGTCCAACACCAGTTCCATGTTTCCGGTGCCTTTGAATTCTTCGAAGATCACCTGGTCCATCCGGCTGCCGGTGTCGATGAGGCAGGTGGCCATGATGGTGAGGCTGCCGCCGTTCTCGATTTTTCTGGCGGCGCCGAAGAGGCGCTTGGGGATTTCCAGTGCGCGGTTGTCCAATCCGCCGGAGAGGGTGCGTCCGCCGCTGGGGCCGCCGGTGTTGAAGGCCCGGCCCAATCGCGTCAGGGAATCGAGCAGGACGACGATGTTGGCGCCGAATTCGACCTGGCGTTTGCAGCGTTCGATGACGAGTTGGGCCAGGTCCAGATGCTTTTCGACGGTGTTGTCGTTGCTGGAGGCGTAGACGGTGCCGGGGACGTTGCGTTTCATGTCGGTCACTTCCTCGGGTCGCTCGTCGACCAGGAGGAGAATGAGCTTGACGTCGGGATAGTTGTGATGGATTCCGCGGGCGATGTTTTGCAGGAGTATGGTTTTCCCGGATCGTGGGGGCGAGACGATCAGGCCGCGCTGGCCGAAGCCGATGGGGGCAAAAATGTCGATGACGCGGGTGGTGAACTCGGTGGGATTATGCTCCAGGCGAATCCACGGTTCGGGATCGAGGGGGGTGGAATCGTAAAGGGTGACGGCCTCGCGATAATCAGCGGGGCTTCGGCCTTCGATGGATTCCACCTGTTGGATGGCATCGCCTCTGGGCGTGCCGCGGAGCAGGACGCCGGGGCGGAGGCCCAGTTCGCGGATCAACCGCCGGGGCACGATTCCGCGGCGCAGGGGGCGCAGCAGGTGGTCCTGGTCCCGAAGCTGGCCGTCGTGGCGCTCGTCGGGAATGTGCAATATGCCTTCTAGGGCAGCAGTTGTTACCGTTTGCATGCCAACCACAGGTGCGATGGGGAAAGCCCTACGATAGAATACCGGATTATAGCCAAAGCAATGGGATTGTAAACAGGAGTAAACCATGAATTTACGGGAACGATTGCAGGAGGACATGAAATCGGCGATGAAAAGCGGGCAGAAGGACCGGTTGGGGGTGATTCGGATGCTGCTCAACGACGTGAAGAACATCGATCTTGCCCCCAAGCCCACGACCGCCGAGGAGGCCGTGGCGGCTTACGGCAAAAAGCTCAAAAAGAGCGTCGAGGAGTACGAAAGGCTCGGGAAGACGGCCGAGGTCCAAAAACTGATGTTTGAGATTTCCGTAGTTGACGAATATCTGCCTAAGAAGGCATCTTCCGGGGATACCGAGAGGTTGGTCAATGAGTTCCTGGCAAGAAATGCGTACACGGAAAAACAGTTCGGACAGGCAATGGGAGCCTTCATGAAGGAAAACGGAGGTTCGGTGGACCCGGCGCTGGCCAATCAGCTTCTGCGAAAGGCGCTGGCGGGTAAGTGAAAAACTTCTGCCCGACAACTTGCGGATTGCCGATAGATGTGTTTAGATGCAGCGCGGGGTGAGAAGACGCGCTGGTCGGACGGCTCCAACCCCGTCCTAACCGGTTTTTCTGGAGACCATTTAGAAAAGAAGGAGTTTTCCCATGGCAAAGAAGCCATTTTATTCCAATTCGCCGGCGAGCAAGAATTTCACCAGCAAGGCTGTGCCCGCCTCGACGGTTTCCCGCAACACGCCCGTGCCGCGGCCCAACCCCGTCAAGCGCGAGATCACGCACGAGATGATCGCCAAGCGGGCGTTCGAGATCCACATTTCCGGCAAGGGCGGCTCCCAGGTTGATAACTGGCTGCGCGCCGAGCGTGAGCTCAAGGCCCTGTAGGGACGATCGCATCGGTGGATTTTGCTGAAGCGGCAAACGGACGATGGTTCAAATCGCCCGCGGGGAGATTTTGCGCGTGTGACCCATCCTTCAGGTCCTCTTCTTCCCCTCCCCTGGTACTCCGGGGGAGGTTCAGAGTAGGGGTTTCG
>JBEKXM010000627.1:0-2836 GCA_049512115.1 Tepidisphaeraceae bacterium
ACCAGCCTTCCCCCATTCTCCTTCTGCGTGAATTTGACGTCCCTCCGTTCGATCTGCACAGCGGCACGGCCGCCAGGAACCAGATCGAAATACATCCTGCGGATATCGTCGCCAATGGCCACCAGCACCTCATGGAGGTTCATCAGCGGTGGAATTGCGAAGCGAACCGTCGTTCCCTGGCGGTCTCCCTTCAGGTCGAACAATTTCACGCCCAGATGATTCAGCCCAACCAGCTCGAACGTGCCGGCCGCTCTGTTCACCCGCAGCACGCCCAGGACCGCCAGATCGTTCCGGAACGGCGCCTGGATGATCACGGTATCATCCGAGATAAACCGATCGGTCACCGTTCGCGCAAAGCCCCCGCGCAGCGCTTTGGGGTCCGGACGGTGCAGCACCGGCAACGGCTCGCGAACGAACGGCTCGCCGGCGCATCCGCCGATCAGCGGCAACAGCAGCAGAATCGCCCACCGCATTTTCATGCCACCGTCCGTCCCCGCCAATTATCCCGCAGGAAGTTGATTCCTGGAATCATGATAAACGCCGTCAAATACGCCGCGACCAGACCGGAGGTCATGCTGACGCCGGCCAGGAACAGCGCCGGATGCAGTGCCAGAAGCATCGCGCCGGCGCCGGCCAACGTCGTCAGGAACGACAGCAGCACCGACGCCATTCCCTGCCCCAGGAGCGGCTCCCGCCCGTCCCACGCATACTCCGAAAATACCCCATAGTCGCTGCCCAGCGCCAGCACCAATATCGCCGCCACCACGCTCACTACGTTGATCGACATCGACATCAGGATCAGCACCGCCAGCATCGCCACCACGCCCGCCACCGCCGGCAGCATGATGATGATCGACTTGCCCACGCTCCGCGTCAGCAGCAGCAGCGACACGACAATAAACGCGACGCTGACCGCCACGAGCACCTTCGATTCTGACACAGCCGTTTCCGCAAACGCCTGACCCAGCGCCACGCGCGAGACCACCTGCGCATCGGTCCGCCCGCCGAGCAGCCGGCGCACCGACGTCACGTTCTCCGGCGAATCCTCGAAATAGCTCAGCATCTGCCAGTCGCCGTTGCTCCGGGCGATGAACTGATCTTCGATACTCTGCACGATCTGCCGCGACAGATCTTCCCGAGGCGGATGCGCCAGACTCTGAAAGAACGGATCAAACGCCTCGGCCGAGAAACCGTAGGGCTGCCCGGCGACCGCCAGATTTCGGCGGAGTTCCGCGATCCGCTGCTGGGACCAGAAGCCCTGCCATCGAACCCAATTCGCATGCCGGGTCGCCTCCGACGGCCAGAAGCTGCTCAGCGTGACGAATGACCCTTGGGCGAAATTCGGGGCCACGATGCCGTTGACCTCTTCGTTCGCCGCCTCGGCCTCCTGGCGCGTCTTTCCCGTCACCACCAGAATCGCCATCTCCTTGTCGCTGCGCCCCCACACCGCCTGGAAATCGCGCTCGTTCTGCTTCACCGCCGCGGTTACGCCGTCCAGGCGGGTCACGTCGGAATCGATGCCGGTTTTCCGCGCAATGAACGTCGCCGCCGCCAGGACGGCGATGCCCAGAACCATCAGCGGCACCATCTTCCTGCCCCACCGCTGGAGCGGCATCCCCCGGCCCAGCAGCACCAGCTTCCCCCCGGGGCGGATCATCCCCGGCAATATGAAAATCGCCGCCAGCAGCGACATCACCAGCGAGATGCTCGTCATGCATCCCAGTTGCCGGAACGCCGGAATCTTCGAAAACAAAAACGCCACGAACACCCCCAACGTCGTCAGGTGGCTGATGATCAGCGGACGAAAAATCCTCCGCACGTCCGCCTTCGGATCGCGTCCCATCGACACGGCGGTGTAAACGTAAATGCCGTAATCCACCGCGCTCCCCGCCATCGTCACCGCCAGCGCGATCATCATCGTGGACAGATTCGGATAAACCAGCGCGCACCATCCGATGGTGATTGCCGTGGTGATGAGCGGCAACAAGAACACTGCCGCAACCCGGAAATCCCGCGACACCAGGAAAAACAGCAGCACGAACGCCACCGTGTTGATCGCCGCCGCCAGGCGGAAGTCGCGCTCCATCAGCTCGTCGTTCTGCTCCGTGTGAATCTGGCCGCACAAGGGAATGATCTCCACGCCCGCCGGCGCTTCGGCGGCCAGTCGATTCAAATGATCGGCCAGCGCCTTGGAACTCTCCAGGCTCGTCGCCGAAGCCGACGTCTCCAGCACCAGCATCAACTGCCGGCCGTCCGTGTGCAGCAGCCGGCCGTCTTTCACCTGAATCCGGTATCCCAACCCATTGGTCAGCGCAAGCATCCGCGACAGAATCCGCGCGTTCACTCCCAGCGGGTCCCGGCGCATGATCTGGCTCACGAACGAACTCTCCGGCTTCACCAATTGCATGTAGCACTCGCGCATGCGCTTTTTCAGCGCGTCCGGAGCGGTCGCCGCCTGGATATCCGAAAGATCGCGCTCGTTCAGAAGCTCCCCGGCGTCGTCGAGCAAACCCATCGCTTCATCCAGCGCATTCGCCGCCGCCGGTGGATGGATCACGCGCTTGATCAGTTGCGGATCGAGCCGCTTCTCCGTCTCGTCCGCGGCGGCGTAGAGATCGGAAACGCTCCCGTTGCCGCGCAATCGAAACCAGAGAATCGCCTTGGTGGCAAAACTCGAATCACGCAGGAAGAGAAGGGTCTGCCTCGCCGGGCTGTGCTGCGGTAACAGCGTCTCCAGCGAGTTGTCCATCCGCAGCCGCATCCACCCCGCGGCCGAGATCGCCACCGCCACCACAATGCAAATAACCGTCCACTGATTGCGGTGGGCTGATGAAAC
>JBEKXM010000628.1:0-2834 GCA_049512115.1 Tepidisphaeraceae bacterium
GGGTGGGAGTGGAGGGCTTGCCCGCCACCGTCGAACGTCGATTGGCCCGCCGCCTCGCTGGAAGATCGGCCATCAACTGGTATCTTGTGAGCTTGTGAGAGCGTTTATCACCGGACAAGTCGGCGTGGACAAGGGGCCGTACCTCGAGGCGCTGAAGGCTGAGGCGCTGCGCCACGGCCAGGACGTGGCGTTCTGCCACGTGGGGAAGATGATGTATGCCGAAGCCCCGGACGTCCCGGCGGGCAGGATTTTGAATCTGCCGATCACACGCCTCAACGCCCTGCGCCGGTCGGTCTTCAAGGAGATCCTGCGGATCGCCGACCAGCACGAGCACGTCGTCGTCAATTCACACGCGACGTTCCGCTGGCGCCACGGCCTGTTCTCCGCGTTCGATTTCGACCAGATCAAGGCCCTGTCGGCCGATTTCTACGTCACGCTCCTCGACAACGCCGAGTCGATTCATCAGCGATTGCTCCGCGACCACGATCTGGATCACACCCTGAAGGACATCATGGTATGGCGCGAGGAGGAGTTGCTCTCGACCGAGATCATCGCCAACATCATCCGCGGTTACGGACACTTTTTCATGGTCTGCCGCGGGCGACAGGCGATGACCGTCAAGACCATGTACGGCCTGCTGTTCGAGCCGAACAAGAAGCGGGCATACCTGAGCTTTCCGATGAGTCACGTGATGGATTTGCCCGACACCCTTGCCGAGATCGAGCGATTCAAAACCACGATCGCCGAGCATTTCGTCTGCTTCGATCCGGCCGAGGTGGATGAGTTCATGTTGCATACCATGGCCCTGAAGGCGTTGGAGGAAGGCCGCAAGGTAATCGAAGTGGACGGACCCGAGGGCAGGATCGCCTTGCAAACGGCGGACGTGGCGCAGATCAGCGGCGACATCCTCGGTCAGATTTATGCGCGGGACTTCAAAACGATCGATCAGAGCGACATGATCGTCAGCCTGGTTCCGGAACTGCCGAGCGGAAAGCCCGGATTGTCCAGCGGCGTCGAGCGCGAGCTGCACCACGCCTTCGAGGGGGGCAAAGAGGTTTACGTCATCTGGGCGTGCAGCGCCATGCCCTCGCCGTTCATTACCGAAACCGCCACCAAAGTCTTTCGGCGAACGGACGAGGCGATCGACTATTTCCGCGAAAAACAGTACATCTCATGACTCGTCAGGGTGCGGACTCGTCAGGGCGCCGGCCTTGGCAATCCTTTTGCAACGCGATCCAACACGGCGGCCAAGCGGTAGGCGGCCAAGGCGAGCCGCGCATCGGCGGTCGCCAGGGCGCGCTGCGCATAGCCCGCCGGCAGCGCCGGCACCGATTCGGGCGCCGTCTGCGCCTCGGCTTTCGTGACGTGAGGCAGCGCGCCGTCCAGGTACGTCACGGTCTTGGCCAGCGCGAAGCTTTCCTGCGCCCAATTAGCGACCGAAAGGTCCGACACCTGATCCTTCAATTCCGCCGCTGGGTGATCTCGTTCGATCCGGTCGGCGATTTTCCGGATGTCCTCCGGTTCCAGCGAGAGGCCCTCAATGCAATCCCAGTACGTGTGCAATGGCACGACCTCATTGTTGTTGTTGCGGATAAAAACCAGATTCCCGCCCTGGTCTCCCTGCGGATATTCCTTTGAAAACATGCTGACGGCGTGTAATGGCTGGTGAATGTCGCCTACCAGATGTTCCACCCAACATAAATCAATCGCCTTGCGGTCCTCGGGCGTCCCGGCGTCCCTGAGTTCAGTCAACGCCTTGTCCATGGCCTGAAGAAGATTGGCCGGATCGCTGCGGCCATCCCAATGCCCCTCCGGCGCGGGACCCTGCACGCCGTCCAGATCGAACGGGTAATCGATGTAGTGCCACCGGCCATGATGCTCCGTCCGATTCATGGGGTGCGCGGGGTATCGCACCATGTCCGGCCACGTCGCGGCCCGAAGAAACATCGCCACGTCCGGGTCTTTGAACCTGTCCTGATCGTGAAGCAGGTCTTCGTTCAGACGCGGATGATTCCTCAAGACCCCGAAAATCGCCGACCTGGTTTGCGGCGACATCTGTTCGTAAGCCATGAGCGCGATTACTTCATGACTGGTGCTGTTCCATGCCTGGCATCGGGACGTGATCAGGCCAACGAACGAAAAAATCGCCAAGGCGATGAGCCAGAGACGTTGAATCATTGCGATGCTCCCATTGCGGTTGCGGCCAAGAACGACCCAGCGGATGACGTTCGTCGAAGATTCGATCGCCGTTTTCTCCGAATCAGCCCGGCGCCGGCAAGAATCAGGCAGAGGCTGGCGCTCCCGGGTTCCGGAACCGCGCTAAGCAATCCGTTGGCCGCCGCGAAGGCGTCCAACGCCGCAACGTCGCCAGCCGATGCCGCATTGCTGACGCCCTGGTTGAAGTTCGATGCCAGGTCGGTGAAGTCGGCGGCGTTCACCAGGCCGTCGTAGTTGAAATCGCCCTGGTCCCAGCCGGTGACCGGCTGGTTGAAGTTCGCCGCCAGGATCGTGAAGTCCGCCGCGTTCACCAGGCCGTCCAGATTGGCGTCGCCCAGCAGCGTGTACGCCACTTCGATCTGACCCGACGCCAGGCCGGAGACCATGCCGTCCGCCCCGTCGGCGTAGCCCAGGCCATAAAGCAGGCCATTGGTGGACGTCTGTGCCGCCGAGGAAATGATCCCCGGGCCATTCCATCCGCCGCCGTTGTAGCCGGACACGATGTACCCGGCGATGGTCGAGAACGGATCGGTGGAGCCATAGGTTATGATGACGTGATCGTTGTTCACGTCCAACTGGCCGCTGCCGGTGATCGCCAGCGAGGTGAGGTCGATGGT
>JBEKXM010000629.1:0-2830 GCA_049512115.1 Tepidisphaeraceae bacterium
GCTCGAAAAGGGGGAACGCTCGGCGCTGGCGGATCTGGCCAGCGATCTGCTTTAACGATGCGGGCGATTTCGGGCGCTCCTGGAATGAAAACCAGAGCGTCAGACGATCAACCATCGGAGGCGCATAAATGGCAAACAGGCAAACCGTCAAGGTGGTCGGTGCTGTAATCATCCTAAGCGCGCTGGTAATTGGGGCACGATGTCTGGCCGGCGGAACGCCGGGGCCGACCTTAACGCCGGGCGCGGTTAGTCCCCGTGCGGAACCTATGACCCCCGTTGAGACCGCAATTTGGAAACTGCGAGCTGAGGCACCGGCTGCTGTTCCGGAGGTGCTCGCTGCGCTGAATCACCCCGACCAGAGGCTACGGGGGATTGCGCTTTCGGTGCTGGGCGAGATCGGCGATCCATCCGCCCTTGCCGCCATGAGCAATATCGCTTTGAGCAACGACCCGTTGTCTGATCTTGCTCGCCAGAACGTCGCCAAGATCGGAGGCCCGGACGCGGCGACGTGCCTGATCGGCTTGTTCCAGCGTCACATCATGGGAGACAGGGCCGCGGCAATTGCGGATGACCTGGGAGCGATTGGCGACAATCGCGCCGTCGATCCGCTCATTCAATTGCTACAAGGGCAACTGATCGGGCGGCGAAGCGTGCAGGACGCCTATAGTGACATGGAAAAGGTGTGGGCCCGTAAAGCGGCGGCCACGGCGTTGGGACGGTTCCGCGATCCGCGAGCGCGAGCGGCGCTGAAGAAGGCGGTCGCGGAAGACCCGGACTGGGATGTCTATTTCGCCTCGAAGGGGGCTTTACGCCAGATGCAGTTGGATCAACCCTGGGATGCCGGTTGGCGTGGTATCGTGGCTCTAGCCGTCGAGAAACAGCCCGAACCGCCAGAGGGAGCCGAAGCCTTGGTTCGGCAATGGAAACGCGACAATGCGGGAGGGATGACGGCTTGGTGTGGCCCATCTGTCGAGAATTACGCCGCTCCCGCGGAGATTGCCAGGGCTCGCACCCACCTGCTCGATGCGTCGCGATTTGCCCCCACCGAAGTCGTCGAAACGATGATGGCGTATCTGCGCTGCCGCAAGTTCATCTTTGGACCACGGGAAGCGACGACACTCATTCTGCAAATCGGCGCACCGGCCATCCCGGTGTTGGAGATCGGCGAGCAGCGCGGAGACGTCGTACTCAAGCAACATTGCCGAGAATGCCTGGCTGCGATTCGCGGCCGGTCGGTCGCACCCCCCACACAATGACACAGCGCGAATGATCGTGGGAGCCACCAGGCTTGACCACACGACACCCATCGGCTCTAACTCCGGGGTGGGGTGCCTTGTATGACGGCCAGAATGCGGCGTTGGATGGCCGATACGATGGCCGCCGCGCCTTGGCGGAAAAGTTCTACTGGTATCCGGTCGCGCCTTTTTCGCTCCCTCCTCTTATCCATCCTCGCGGCCACGTCATCTTGCCGCGCAGATAGACTTGATCCGGCCGCTTTCGTACCAATGCCGCCATGTTCCGGCCGGCTTGCCATGCTCATAGGTACCTTCGTATGACTTCTTGCAGCTTCTGTACCATCCCGTGTCGGTGCCCTGGCAAATGCCTACCGTGTAATGTTGCGGCTCTTCCGGTTTTAGGTGCGAAGTTGTCATCCTGAGCGCAGCGAAGGATCTCCGTTGCCCGTAAAGTCGGCCAGATTCTTCGCTCCGCTCAGAATGACAGATTCACCGGGTGGCTGGATTGCGACGTTTTGCACCTAAAACCGGAAGACCCAATGTTGCTCGTGGCACATAACTTGATGCGTATGGGTTGTTTTTTGGGGAACGAACCCTACTGGGGCAGGAGTTTCGGCGCCGGGATGCGGCGCCCAAAGATCTTGCCATGGGCCTCTGCCAGCGAGCGGAAGTCGTGGTGGAGAAAGCAGTGCAGGCCGGCCGGCGGATCGAGTCCGAGCCATTTCTCCGCCAAGCGATTGACATGGGCTTCGTAGCGGCTCTGCGAGCCGCTATGGGCATAGCAGCGGCCGGAGAATCGCCGCAGATCGCCATCGAATCTTGGACCGATATGCCACAGCTCGTGAACCACCGTGGTGAGTTTCTCGCGAAAACCGAGATCGAGAAACCGAGGCAGATAGAAGGTCAGGATGTAGAGCATTTCTCGGCCCGATTCGTCCATCAGCCGCTGGATGATCCATTTCCGCCCGCGGCGGATCGTCTCCGCGCTTCCGCCACGGAATCGCAAGGGCGTGAGCGAGGCGTACATGCCGTGGCGAACGGACTTTCGCGTCTGCGAGAAGCCGATCGCCACGCGCGCCATGTCGACGTGCCGCAACTCGGCCACCCGAGCCGTCATGTCTTCACAGAGCCGCCGCATGTGCAGAGTGAAGTCGAAACCGGACGCCGGGCCGTTGTGGAAAGGCATGCCGGAACCTCGGGGCGGCATAGCGCAGACCCAAAGAATCCATTCGATTTACGCGGTGACCTCTTCGCCGGCCGCGGCGGGGGCCGGTTCGACAGCGGGCGAGGGTTCGGTAGCTTCAGGCACTTCCGGGACGGGCGCCTCGGGTTCGATCGTCGGCTTGGCAGCCTTCTTCCGCGCCCGATCGCGAACCCCGACAAACTCAAGGATCGCCCGCGGAGACGCATCACCAAGACGCGGTGCGGCCAAATGGATAATCCGCGTGTAGCCGCCGTCGCGATCTTCGAACCGCGAAGCCAAGGGATCGAACAGAATCCGCACGGCTTGCTTGTCACCTAAAAGGATGAGTGCGCGGCGGCGGGCGGCGACCACCGGGGCAATGGCCTGGTTCCATTCCTGCCAACGCGGGCTG
>JBEKXM010000630.1:0-2811 GCA_049512115.1 Tepidisphaeraceae bacterium
CAGGACGGGCGCGGGATGCAAACCCCCACGGATCGCTATCCGTGGGCTTTCGGGAATGAAATTGATCCTCCACCCAACCGCGGGATGCGCTACCACCCATCAATTCTAATGCCCATGGCGTCGGCCATTATTTCGGCGAGGTGTTTGACGGCCGTGGTTACGCCGCGGCGATGGCACATTCCGGAGATGTTCATCGTGCAGCCGGCGTCGTTGCAGATGACCGTTTTGGCGGCGGTTTGGGCGATGCAGGTGATCTTGTCCTCGACGATGGCGCGGCTGATGGCGGGATATTTGATGGCGAAGTCGCCGCCGAAGCCGCAACATTGATCGGTCCTTTCCATCGGCTTGAATTGGACGTTGCCAATCTGGCGGAGCAGACGGACGGCGGCGTCCTGTATGCCGAGGGCGCGGAGATGGCAGGTGTAGTGATAGGTGATTTCCTGGGGAGCGGGCAACGAGAACTGGCGGAGATCGACTTTCAGGACCTTGTCGAGGAATTCCACGAATTCGTAGGTCTTGGCGCGGAGATCGTTCATGGGCTTTTGCCAGTCGGGGTCATCGTGCAGAAGCTGGTGATATTGCTGGCGCACCATGGCGCAGCAGGAGGCGGAAGGGGTGACGACGTAGGGATAGGGCTGGAAGATTTCGATCATGCGTTTGGCGAGATGACGGGATTCGGAGAGGAAGCCGTTGTTGAAAAACGGCTGGCCGCAACAGGTCTGGGCTTGGGGGAAGAGCACCTGGCAGCCGAAATGCTCGAGGATTTTGGTGACGGCGACGCCGACGTGGGGATAAAACTGGTCGGTCAGGCAGGTGATGAATAATGCGGCGCGAGGCATCTAAGGAAGGATCATAGATGATCCGGGGCGGAGAAAAAACGTCCCCGGCCTTTTAGGGGCCGGGGACGCTTGATTCGCGAGATGGAAATGCGTGGCTGGGCCGCCGCGATCGCCGGATCAACCACCCAGGAGCTTCAGGACGTTGTTGGGCTGGGCGTTGGCCTGGGCCAAGACCGTGGTGGCGGCCTGGGACAGGATCTGGTCGCGGGTGAGGTTGGAGGTTTCGGAGGCGAAGTTGGTGTCCATGATGGCCGACTCGGCGGCCGACACGTTCTCGTAGGATACACCCAGACTGCTGACGGTCGAGCCGATGGTGAAGGTCTGGAAAGCGCCCAGGCGGCCGCGCAGGCTGCTGACCGACGAGATGGCGCTGTTGAGAATGTTCTGGGCGGTGGAGAGGTTGTTGCTGGACAGGTCGTTGGCGCCGCCGCTGCCGATGGAACTCAAGTATCCGTTGAACGAATCGCCGAGATCGCCGGTGGAAACGGAGGTGACGCCGATGGAGGCCTTGTTGGTCGCGTTGACCTCAGAGCCCAATTGGAAGGTAGCGCCGCCGCCGGTGACGTAGAACGTCGTGGAGGTGGGCTTGTCGTAATTGGTAGCCAGGTCGAGGCTCACGTCGAGGCTGGCGTTGCGGTAGCTGATGGACAGTCCGCTGGCCTCCGCCGCCGCACCGTTGATGGTCACGCCGGCATTGGCTCCCGTGCTCTTCGTCCCGCTGAAGTTGGCTGCCAGGGTTCCGGCGATGACCTGAATGCTGGCGAACTGAGCCGAGCCGTACTGGGTGGAGTTCACGCGCAGGGCAGTGCCGCTGACTTGGGCGGACAAGCCGGTCGAGCTTTTCACGCCGTTGATCGCGGTGGCGATCGAGCTGACGGAGGTGCCGGAGGCGAAGGACAACTGGGTGCTGCCGAGGTTTCCGGCGACTTGGAGGGTGACGGTGTTTCCGCTGATGGCGCCGCCCTGGTAGGTCAGGGCCGCGGTCCTGGCGGAAGAGACCACCTGGACCGCCACCGCCACGGTGCCGCCGTCGGGCACCAGGGCGCTGTTGACCTGGAGGTTGGTCACCGCCGAACCCACGCTGCTGGTGGTGTAGGCCAGGTTGCCGTTGAGAAGCTGAGAGCCTTCGAACGACGTGGATTGGGAGACGCGGTTGATGGTGGAAAGAATGGAGTCGACCTGCAACTGATTGGCCGCGACCTCGTCGGCGCTGAGCCCACCGGAGTTGGCGGCCTGGCCGACCAGACCCTGCAACTGGATCATAAGCGAGCTGACCTCGTTCAAGCCGCCTTCGGCGGTTCCGATGACGTTACCGGCAAGGCTGGCGTTACTGATCGCGGTCTGAATGCCGGCTTGTTCCTGCTGTAGGCTCAGTCCCGCGATCAAACCGGCGGGATTATCGGCGCCGCTGTTGATCTGCAAACCGGTACTGAGCCGTTCGAGGCTTGTGTTCAGGCTGGTATTGTTTTGCGCGAGGGATCGTTGGGCAATCAGAGAACTGACGTTGGTGTTGATTACGCTCATGTATGTCTCTCCGTGACAATGTGCGGAAGGCAAAGCCTCCGCGGTTTGCGTGGGGCAGGATTCGCATCCGTGCGATCCACGTGCCGCTCCGTAAGTGAGCGAGCAAAGTTTTTATGTCATCCCCTTGACAATTGAGCCGGCATTTTGGGGGACAGTTAGCCGGCCGCCGTTCCGTGGCTAGGTTTCGAGAGCGGTCGCTCCCGCATGTGAAGTGGCTGCGCTCCTTTCTCGCGAACCATTATTGGCGGGGCTGCGTCGCCTGCTCCCGAGGCTGGCAGCACCGCCGCTGCACGCGTTGAATGATCGACGTTCTTCGTGAGGTTTCTTTCAGTTTCCCGCACATTATTTGTCCGAGTCCAGTTATAGGGCAAAGCGCGAGTCGATGGCGTCGGCGGGCAAAAAGGCGCTCGGCGGCCGGTGGTGCATTATCCGCCCAGCTTTTTATGGG
>JBEKXM010000631.1:0-2809 GCA_049512115.1 Tepidisphaeraceae bacterium
GTGTCGAGCGGGCAGTGCGAAAGTTCGTCGGCGAGGGTGAAGATCGTGCGCAGCAATTCCGACGGCCGGGCGGGCTCGGCCAATAGGCCGGCGATTTCTTCGATCAAACCGGGCAGGATGAGAAAGAGTTTGGCGGAGCCGGCGGTCGGGCCGGGCTGCAGGGTGATATAGGCGAAATCGCGCAGGAGACGGGCGTGGCGGAAAGCGCCTTTGCCGATCTGGGACAACTGATCGATGAACGCCTTGATTTTCGCGGCGGTTTCAAAGCGCAGCTCGGAAGCGGCCTGCTTCATTCGGTCGTTCTGCTGATGAATCATTTCGCGCGGGTCCGAGAGCGTCGCGGCGCTCCATTCGATCATCCGCCGATATTGCTCCATCGAAATCGACCCGTCGCAAGGGGCCGGGCATTTGCCCATTTCCTTGTACGCGCAAGCGCGGCCATCAGGAGCCTCCAGAAGAATGTTGTAATACCGGCAAAGATCGAAGGCGTCCTCGATCAACTCCATGAGGCGGGCGGCGGCGTGTTTGTCCTCGACGGGGCCGATGAGGATTCCCTTCGTTCCGGCGAGTTGGATGGTTTTGGTGTATCGGGGAAAATGCGCGTCCGGATCGACGTGGATGAACCACGCCGGGCGGAAGCCGACCATTGCCCGGTAGCTTTTGGGGAAAATCTGGCGCGCGACATCGTGATAGACGCAATCGGCCTCGAACGCGCTGTCTACCCTTCGCCAATGAATCCTGCGGACGATCTCGCGGTAATCGATGCGTTTGGTGAGCGTAATCGCTTCGCCTCCGAGCCTGCGCTTCAGGCTGTAGCGGAGGTTTTTAACGCAGAGCAACTGCACGGGCTGGTCATCGGCATCGGCCAGGAGATAAACAACCCACTTGGCGGGAACGAGGCGGAGAAAGGCCTCGAAATCGCAGGCCGGGCCGAAGGGAACTTGGTGGTCGAGGATGCCTGCGATTTGGGACATGCGATGGTCCATGTTAGGATCGAACGGCCGAAAGACAAAAAACGCCATTATTATGAGCCGGAAGCAAGCCGACGATCGTCATCCGCTGGTCAGCATCATCATGGGCAGCAAGTCCGACTGGGAGACGATGCGGCATGCGGCGCGGACGCTTTCGCAGTTCGAGGTGGGGCACGAATGCCGGGTGCTGTCGGCGCACCGGACGCCGCAGGCGACGGTGGATTACATTTCGGAGGCGGAGGGTCGCGGCGTGCAGGTGATCATCGCCGCGGCGGGCGGAGCGGCGCACCTGGCTGGGGTGGCGGCGGCGCACACGGTTTTGCCGGTGTTGGGGGTGCCGATGCAGAGTCCGGCGTTGCAGGGGATAGATTCGCTGCTGTCGACGGTGCAGATGCCAGCGGGAATTCCCGTGGGGACGCTGGCCATCGGCAAGCCGGGGGCGATCAACGCGGCGCTGCTGGCGATCGCGATTCTGGCCAACTCCCGTCCGCCGCTGAGGGACAAATTGCGGCAATACCGCCGCGAGCAGACGCAGAAGATCCTCAAAGAGAAGTTGCCGTGACGGCGGCCATGCGAGTCAATCGTTACCAAAACGCCGCCGAATTCACGGAGCGCGTGACGCCGCTGCTCATGCGCGACGAGACGGTGAACCATCTGATGTTGGGGATACTGTCGGATTTGAGCCGCGGATCGCCGACCCAGGCGGCGCGGGGGCCGCTGCTGTGCGACGTTGAGGAGGAGCACGGCGTTCCGATCGCGGCGGCGGCGAGCACGGGGTTATCGCTAGTGCTGACGGATATGCCGCCGGGCGCGATGGACGCTTTGGTGGATTTCCTCGCCTCGGAGAAGATCTCGATCCCCAAGACCTGCGGTACATCCGAAACGGTCGCCAGATTCGCCGAACGGTGGGCGGCGCGAAACCATTTAACCGCAACTCTCGATCGTCGACTGCACATCATGCGCCTGGAATCAATGGCGGCGACGAACGAGTTTCCCGGACATTTTCGGCAAGCGACAATGGCCGATGTTCCCACATTGACGCCGTGGGCGGAGGGGTTCACGGCTGAATTGCAGTTGGAGCTAAGCGACGCGCGGACGGACGTGGAGCGACGAATTGGCCGCGACCGCCTGTTCGTCTGGTGCGATCCGCAGCCGGTATCGATGGCCGGTTGCGCCGGTCCGACGCCCAATGGGATTCGCATCAATTTCGTTTACACGCCGCCGGAATTTCGCCGGCGCGGGTACGCGGGGGCCTGCGTGGCGGCGCTCAGCCGGCGAATGCTGGAAGCGGGAAAGAAGTTCGTCTTTCTATACGTGGATGCGGGTAATGCCACGACGAATCGAATTTATCGAGCCGTCGGATTTCAAGCAGTCTGCGATTGGGACGACTATCATTTCCAAGCGGATGAGGGGCGATTATGATGCGCGGCCATGAATGACATCACCATGGTTGAGACGGGGATAGAGGGGGCGAAGCTGACGAAGCTGACGGTTTGGGAAGACGAGCGGGGCTCGTTTTTCGAGGCGTTTCGGGCGTCCTGGTTTGCCGAGCAACGGCAAAGGTGGGTGCAGTGGAACGTATCGCGCTCGACGGGATGCGTGGTGCGGGGATTGCACTTCCACAAGCTGCAAACGGATTACTGGCACGTTATCGCGGGAAAGTTGGAGGTGGCCCTGGTGGATTTGAGGCCGAAATCGCCGACGTACAAGGTGGCCAAGTGCATCGCGTTGGACGCGGCCGAGCCGCAGGGAATTTACATTCCACCGGGCGTTCTGCACGGATACAAGATCAAGAAAGACGCGACGATCATGTACCTGGTGGACGTGGAGTACACGGG
>JBEKXM010000632.1:0-2807 GCA_049512115.1 Tepidisphaeraceae bacterium
TCGCCGCCAGGTCGGTGAAATCGGCGGCGTTGACCAGGCCGTCATAGTTGAAATCGCCCTGGTCCCAGCCGGTGACCGGCTGGTTGAAGTTGGCCGCCAGGATGGTGAAGTCGGCGGCGTTGACCAGGCCGTCGAGATTGGCGTCGCCGAGCAGGGTGTAGGCCACTTCGATCTGGCCGGAGACCAGGCCGGAGACTCGGCCGTCCGCCCCGTCGGCATAGCCGACGCCGTAGGACAGGCCATTGGTCTTGGTTTGTGCCGCGGAAGAAATGATTCCCGGGCCGTTCCACCCGCCGCCGTTGTAGCCGGACTTGATGTAGTTGGTGATCGACGTCATCGGATCGCTGGAACCGTAGGTGATGATGATGTGATTGTTATTCACATCCAGCACTCCATTGCCGGCGATCGTCAGCGACGAGATGTTCACGCCGCTGGTCGCGGCCGGGCCGCTGCCACCGGAGATGGTGGAGGCAAGCTCAAGCAAACCGCCGGCTATGCTCACCGGCTTATTTGTGGGCAAAGCGCCCGACGTGCTGATCAGAAGCGTACCGCTGTTGACGGTTGTTCCGCCGGAATAGGTGTTGCCGCCGTAAAGCTGCAAGGTGCCGGCCCCGGACATGGACAGGCCGCCGGTCCCGCTGATGTTCCCGGTGATGTCGAGTACATCCGTGCTGCGGGTGACGGTGACGTTGGTGGTGGAGTTCAGCGTGACCGGCACCGCGATGTATTCAGTGTAATTCGTCGACGCCTGTCCGCCGGCGATGTCGTTGATGGCTGCCGGGGCCGAGTTCGCCGTGTTGTCCATGATCAAATAGCCGGACGTCGAGGAGCCGGTCGATGAAGGCGTAAGCGTGTATTGCCATTGCACCGTGTTAAAGTTAAGGGTGCCGAGCGTTTGCGCGGTATCCAGACCAACCGAGGCATTGCCGGTCTCAAGCTCGCCGAAGGTGGCACTGACGCCCGATCCGTTTGGAACTCCATATCCGCCCGGACCACCGACCCAGTTACCGGCTTGGGTCAGGACGCCGTGCGCCGGCGTTCCGTTGGGGGCATTATCAGGATTGTTATAATTAACAACGCCGGCCGTATTCCAACTCAGGCCGCTGCCCGAGGCGGACCAGGTGGGAGAAACGGTGCGGATATTATCAATGGTCACGTTTCCGGTCTGGTCTGACCCGGAGTTGAGTTCAAGCGTAAACTGCAAATAAGTGAGGGTGCTGGCATAGTTGGCGGCGAAGGAATAGGGCAAATACACGGTCCAATAGGAGTTGGCGCCCGTGCCATGAGCGACCGCGAACGACCCTGGATCGTCGTTGCCTACGGTCAGGCCCGAACCCGTGCCATATTCATTGATGTTTTTGTTCGTCAAGGAAGTGTTCAGATTACCCTGCATGAAGCCGCTTCCATTGAAGTTGCCATTGTTGTCAAAGGTCTCGAACGTTGTCTCATAATACGTGGTGCTTGGCGTCGTGCCGCCGCCCGGAGCGGTAATGTCATAGGCCATACATGTCCCGCTCGTCAGTGCGTTGATGAACGAGACGCTGGCGGCGCTTTCCGTGCCAGTACCGGGATAATCGACGATCGCTTCACCGGTTGAAACGGTGACGTAACCGCCGGTATAGCCGTTGACGACGAGCGATCCGGTGGGCGAAGTGAGGCCGGCATAGGACGTTCCCAAATTTGCGTCCGGGGTTTCGCCCGTGCCCGTCGCGGGGTTATAGTTATCGAAGTTCGCCAATCCATTCTTGGTGAAGTTCAAGCCCCCCAGGCTGGTCGCGGGATAGGTTAACTGATCGCCCACGCTGTCGCTTGGCCCGATGGTGCCGCCGGCCTTTCCGGTCGTAGTGGAGGTGTAATAGCCCATGCCGATGTAATTGGTCTGCTTGATTTCGCCCGCAGGAACGGAGTTCGAATTGGTACCAATATAGTAGTAGGGAGGGGAAGGCAAATTCGGGTTGTAAACCGGTGAACTTCCGCCCGGCGCGAACTGACTACCGCCGAAATCCGCCTCCGTCACGAACAACGGAGTATCCGCAGCGGCAATTTCCACGCCTACCACCAGCGCGGTGGCCCCAGCCAAAGCCGCGAATGTCGCCTTTCGCATTTCCTGCTCCTTTCAAAGATGATGTGAGTGGCTTGTGCCTGAATTTGCTTGAAAATATATATGAATCAAGTATAAGGACTGTATCGCGGCTGTCAAAGGAAATCTGCCGGATGTATTTCAAGATGGGTCATTTGCCGCCTGGCAGGGAGCGTATTATCGGTCGGCTGCTTTAGGGCGGACTAAGAGCCGGCCGGGCCGAGAAGCCCCACCCTCATTTGCCCGAGCAGGGGATACATGATCGCATTATTAAACTCCGCCGGCGCTTGAGATTTGTCACTTTTTGCGTTAATGAGCGAGCTTCAAATGCTGCAAGGAACATTGCCGATGGCCGGTTCAAAATACAAAATTATGGGGGGACAGGCTTTACCCAATATCCCGTGGGAGGACCGTCCGCAAAATTGCGAGGACGTGGTCTGGCGCTACAGCCGAAATCCGATTATTCCCCGCAATCTCACCAGCACGTCCAACAGCATTTTTAACAGCGCGGCTGTCCCGTTTCAGGGGGCATTCGCCGGGGTGTTTCGGTGCGACGACAAGCAACGGCGCATGGGTTTGTACTGCGGTCGAAGCGCCGATGGAATCAGATGGACGATCAACTCCGAGCCGATCCGGTTCAAATGCGAAGATCAGGAACTGGCAAAGTGGGAATACGGCTACGACCCCCGCGTCTGCTGGATCGAGGACCGGTACTACGTCACGTGGT
>JBEKXM010000633.1:0-2795 GCA_049512115.1 Tepidisphaeraceae bacterium
ATCACCTCGCTCAGCAATTCCGCGCGCGCGTTGTCAAGCAACGTCGCATCCGCGGCCCTGAGCGTACTGGGAACCTCCAGTTCGATCCTTCGCCTGGTCGCGGCATCGGCAGCGGCGTCGCCCGTCGGCTGCGCCTGCTTGTAAAAATTCTCCACCAGCCGTTTCCTGATCTTACGAAGTTCCGCCTTGGCCGTAGTTCCCCCTTGACCGGCCGCTTTTGTGCCATTGGTATCAGCCATGGTCTGTACTATCGGCCGCTTCCGGATCGGCCATAAGATTTGGGGGGAACAGGCAATTTGCCGGATTATTGGGCCCTTCGGTTTCCCAAGTGTAGCCGGCGATCCTTGCCCGCCGTATTGTCTACAAACGTGGAAACCGACCCGCTATCCACGGCTTTGCATGCAATGTTAAGATTTAGGAAGCACTCCGAATTGTCAGGTGGAAGGCCGCGTCGACGGGGATAACGCCCGCGCCTGTGATTTGCCGAAGCAGCGGTCAAAAAAATCGTACACCATTGTCAAATCATCCCGGCTCTTGAACCATCCGTTGCCATGTCCGCCGTGCAGGATCACCAGCCTCGCGGCCCCTCCCGCCTTTTGGAGCTTTTGGAAAAGGACTTGGCTCTGATGAAGCGGAACCAGCGGATCCTTATCTCCGTGCATGATCAAAAACGGCGCGAGCGGCGCTCGCCCCACTTGCTCGGCGGGGCTGGCCAGCGCCGCGGCCTGGGCATGCGCCGAAACCACGCCCCCGAACAGCAGCCTCACCGCGCTGGCGCCGGCGCCGGCGCCGTTCCAATCCGTCGTCTGAAGAAAATCCGACGGACCATACCAATCGCACACCGCCTGCACGCTGCTGGACGGGCCAAGCACGCCTTCGGTCCCCTCGTATTCCTTGCGGCCGTTGGTCGTTCCCAGCAGCGCCGCCAACTGCCCGCCCGCCGAGTCGCCCCAGACGCCGATGCGCGTCGGGTCTATCCCATACTCCCGGGAGTGTGCTCGCAAAAATCGAATCGCGGCCTTGCAATCAAAGATTTGCGCGGGGAACACCGCCTCGCCGCTCAGGCGGTAGTTGATGCTCGCCACCACGTACCCGCGAAGCAGCAGACCTAGCCCCGGCGGCGCGGACTTGTCCCCGCCGTACCACCCGCCGCCGTGAATCCAGACCATCAGCGGCCGCGGCGAGGTCGGGACATCCGGAACATATAGATCCAGCATCTGCGATCGACGCCCGGATGGAACGTACGCAACGTCGCGAACCGGATGGAAGCCGTTGGGAATCCATTGCCGCGCCAGAACGCTGACCGGCCGCGTGGCCGGACCCGCCGTCGCCGCGCCGGCCATCGCCGCCCACGCCGCAATTCCAAGCGACGCGACCATCGCAATAAATTTAGCCCTCGACTCCGTCATAAACCCTGCGCCACATAGAATATTGCATTATACAACGGAGTGCACCCTTTCGCTATCAATTATTGCTTTTTGCACGACCGCGGTTTTCCCCCGGTCAGAATGCCGGGTAGACTGATGGGCGGGCCATCGTGGACGAGTCGACCAAAACCCGGGTTATTCTCGCGCTGCATGAATTCGTGCGGCAAGACCTGCGCCCCTCTCACCTGATTCTCGCCGCCATGATCGTCGTCGGGGCTTTGGTAAATCTCCTGTTCGCCCACGGCTGGACGGTCTGGCCGCTGGTCCTGGCGTTTGGAATTCTCACCGTTATCAACGAAGCCGCCGACCGCAACGGACAGGGAATCCCGCCGTTTCAGGTTTATCTCTTCTTCCTCGGCGCCGGCGCCGCATGGATCGTCCTGGTGCTGGTTCTGTGCACCATTCATCCGATCGTGCTCATCCTTGGGATGGCCGCGATCTTCTATCGCGTCGCCGAGGCGCTGCTCAAGCAACGCGAGCGCGATCGGCTGATCGCCTTCAGACGCGCCCAAGGCGTCTGCCTTCATTGCGGCGAGGTGTACGACCCCAACGCGGTCTTTTGCGAATCCTGCGGCGAAGAGCCGAATCCCGACGCCGCCATCCTCAAGCGGGTCGCCCAGATTTATCGGTCCTCCGAGGAAATGGCCCGCTCCCGCGCGGTCCTCGGCCGCCGCGTCAGCGCCGGTTCCCCCGCCGCCAAGGAGCAGGCCCTCATCGCCCGCCATCACGGCGGCAAAATGTCACCCCAATCCCCGCTCCCCAAAGCCGCCAAGCTCGGCAGCTCCACCAGTTCCAAGCGCAAGCGTTAGATGTCCCCGCGCCCAACCGATTCATGCATGAATCGGCTTATACGCCACCAGATACGCCCCCGCCACGATCAGCACCACACCCGCCCAATTCAGCGCCAAAAGCTTTTCACCCTTCAAAAGCAAAACCGCGATGACCACGGTCAGCGGCACGCTCAGCTTATCCAGTGCCGAAACCTTCGAGATCATCCCGCCCGGAAGAGTCAGCGCATGATATTCAAACAGCCACGATGAAACTCCCGCGATCCCCGTCAGCATCATGAAGATCACGCTCCGCATTCCCGGCAACCTGCCATGCGGCCATTTTCCCAGCAGCGTCGTCACCAGCAATACGTAAATCGTCCCCACCACCGCCCGGATCGCCGTCGCGAACGTGGAATCGATCCCTTGTGTGCCGACTTTGGCAAAGATTCCCGCCAACGCCGCCATCACCGCCCCCAGCAACGCGTAAATCAGCCATGGTTCGATGTGCATGTCCGACAGTATATCTTCTGGCAGGTCGTGGATTACTTTGGCAATCCAAAGCCCTGGGAGCTTGCTCCCTGGGCATGCCAAATCGCTT
>JBEKXM010000634.1:0-2790 GCA_049512115.1 Tepidisphaeraceae bacterium
TCCGTGGTGAATAATTCGGGGTAAGGCCCCAAATGTTTCAGCAACATTCCGTCAAATTTGACACTTTTCCCCGCGCCAAATTCCATCCTCGCACCGCCGATATCGCAACCCCATTCAGGCAAACCAATTACGCTACGAGAATGAGCTTTCAATTACTAAGTACGAAATGAAAAGCGCCAAATGTGTCAAATGCCCCCGCCGCCCCTTACTCGGCATTTGGCATTCGGCAATCAGCAATCGCCCCCGCTCCCTCCCCCAATCGGCAATCGGCAATCCCCCGTCCTGAGCGCAGTCGAAGGGCTTGCCTCAATTCCCTTCCCCCGCTATTACTTCCCAATGCCTCACGACGAAGTCATTCCCATTCTGGATTTCGGAGCGCAGTACGCCCAGCTCATCGCCCGGCGGGTACGCGAAAAGGGCGTTTACAGCGAATTGGTCCGGCCGGATATCCCGGCTGAGCAGCTCAAAAAGCTCGAGCCCAAGGGCATCATTCTTTCTGGCGGGCCGAGCAGCGTGTATGAGCCGAACGCTCCACGTTGCGATCCGAAGATTTTCGATCTCGGCGTGCCGATCCTGGGGATTTGTTATGGGATGCAGTTGGGTTGCCAGGTTCTCGGCGGGCAGGTGAAGCCCGCCAAGGCGCGGGAGTTTGGCCGGGTCCGGCTTCACATCGTGGCCGACGATCCGCTCCTGCGCGGCTTGCCCCAAGACACCACCGTCTGGATGAGCCATGGCGATCAGGTGAACGAATTGACCGCGGATTTCGTCGCCCTGGCGGCGACTCCGACTTGTTCCTTCGCCGCCGCCCGCCACATCAGCCGGCCATTCTACGGCGTGCAGTTTCATCCCGAGGTGACTCATACCCCGCGCGGCGAGCAGATATTCCAGAATTTCCTTTACGAAATCTGCAAGTGTTCCGGAACCTGGACGATGGGCAACTTCGTCGAGCAGGCGATCGCCCGGATTCGCCGCCAGGTGGGAGACGGCAAGGTGATCTGCGGCTTATCCGGCGGCGTGGACAGCTCGGTCGTCGCCGCACTGTTGCACAAGGCCATCGGCGATCAACTCACCTGCATCTTCGTCGACAACGGTTTGCTCCGGAAGAACGAACGGCAACTGGTCGAAGCCACGTTCGGCGATCATTTCAAAATCAATCTGAAAACGCTCGACGCCTCCGGGCAATTTCTCTCGGCTTTGGATGGCGTGACCGATCCGCAGCAGAAGCGCAAGATCATTGGCCGCCAGTTCATCGAAGCATTCAAGCGCGGGGCGCAATCGATCCAAGGCGCGCATTTCCTGGCCCAGGGTACGCTTTATCCGGACGTCATTGAGAGCGGCCACGGATATGCCGGCACCGCCGCCAACATCAAGCTGCACCACAACGTCGGCGGGTTGCCGGAGGAACTCGGCTTCGAGTTGGTCGAGCCGCTGAGGGATTTGTTCAAGGATGAGGTTCGGCAGGTGGGGGAGGTCCTGGGGTTGCCGGAATCAATCGTCTGGCGGCATCCGTTTCCGGGCCCGGGTCTGGCGGTGCGGACGATTGGCAAGATCACCGCCGAGACCTTGCGAATCCTCCGCGATGCCGATGAGATCGTCCTTGAGGAGTTGATCGCCGCCAATCTCTACCGCAAGACCGCGCAGGTGTTTGCCGTTTACCTCCCGATCGGCACGGTGGGGGTGATGGGCGATGCTCGCAGCTATGACGGGGTGATCGCGATTCGTGCCGTCGAGAGCCAGGATTTCATGACCGCCGATTGGGCGAGGATTCCGTTTGACGTTCTGGCTCAGATGAGCAATCGGATAATCAATGAGGTTCGGGGTGTGAACCGGGTCGTTTACGACATCAGTTCCAAGCCCCCGGCGACCATTGAATGGGAATGAGATAGGCTCTAATCCCCGCGCCCGAGAAAAGTGCTGAATCCCCGGCTGATAAGACGATTCTAAAGAACCCGCCCGGTGCGGGCTGAACGGGCGCAGAATATGCGCCTCAACGAGAATAAGCGCCTTAACGTCTGATTGGCGGCGAGGCTGACGTTGAGAGGCTCAATTTTATTTGCATCGCTGCTAGTCTTTGCTTAGACTCATCTTGCTTGGTCTTGACGCTAAAGTCAGTGCCTGCGTCCAGACCAAAATGGAGGGCCGTTATGGAGGCTTTGCCTCCCGTCACGGAGGCTTTGCCTTCCGTCACGAAGGCTTTGCCTTCCGTATTGAGAGGGTTGTCAGGCACGGGCGTCATTCACCGAACGTCTTACCTTTGCATGCCTTACGCATCCAACCAACGAGTCGCAAGGTATCATCAATTGAGGAGGATCACGTGTTGTTCGATCCCACGGCTCAGCCGAGCGTTTTGACCGATCGATCCGCTAAAGATTTTGTCCGTCGCGAAAGCAGGTCTACTGTCATGAATCGACGCAAGAAATTGGCGTGTTTTGGTTTGGCCGCAGCGGCAACCATGGCGCTGCCCACGGGGCTTTCAAATTTCAGCCGGCTGTACGCTGACCCATCGACCGGCGGGTCGGGTTCGCAAGGTTCGCAGGCGAATCCGCAAGGTTCGCAGGCGAATCCGTCCAATGCGGACCTATTAAAGCTCGGAATCAACCAATACAACCAGGGACAGTACGAAGAATCTGTCGCGACCCTCCAGGAAGTGAGCGTCAAATCGCTCAGCGACCAGGACCGCCAGACATGGGTCAGCATTTTGTCCAAGGCCAACGAGGCGGCGACGCAGCGGCGCGATGCCCGGGCGGAACTGGCGCGCGGAGATGAGGCGCGCAAGGCCAATCAGATTCC
>JBEKXM010000635.1:0-2786 GCA_049512115.1 Tepidisphaeraceae bacterium
AAGCGTGCCAGCGGCCACCTCGCTACGAGCCGATGGTTACGACGAGTCCTTCCGCAAAGAGCGGAAACCCCCGACTGGAAAGCCGGATGCGGGAGATCCGCCCGTCCGGTTTGGCGGGAGGGGAGGCCGGAATCAACCGGCCTTCCCTACCCCGATATCAGAATACTTGCTTCCGACCGCGCGCCGACGTAGTTTTTAATTTAACAAGGCGGGCCATGAGCACAACGCCAGGTATGCGAACCTACCGTGGCCGGCGTTTCACGCCGGGCCGAATTACGCTGTTCATCGTTATTGTGGCCGGGATAATGGCCTGGCAGGGCGGGCAGAAAGTGCCGACGGGGCCGGCGTCCGGAACGGCGCTGAACGGTCCGCAGCCGGCGAGCCGGCCCAGCGCCGACACCCTTCGCGTCGCCACCTTCAACATCGACGGCAAAGACGGCGATCCCACCGCCGACACCATGCGCGGGTTCGACCTGATCGGATTGGAAGAAGTTCACGGCGGCGCGCCGTTCTCGAATTCCAACGGCGCCCAAGTGCTCGGCCAGAAACTGAACATGCCGTGGCTTTTCGCCCCCGTTGAACGGCAATGGTGGCACGACGCCTTCGGCGACGGCGTCCTCACGACCCTGCCCCTCGACCACTGGCAGCGATTTCCGCTTGCCAACGACGCCTCCGATAGCAACCGCGAAGTCCTGGTCGTTCGCCTGCGTTTTGCCGGCAAGCCGCTGAACGTCCTGATCACTCACCTGGCCACGCAGGGTGATCGTGAGGCCGAACTGGCGACCGTGGCGTCGCTCTTCCTGTCGATGCAGGAACCGGCGATCCTGATGGGCGATTTGAATTCGGCCAACGACTCGCCGCAAATCCAATTGCTGCGAAAAACCCCGGGCGTGATCGATCCGATCGGCGAAGCCGTGATCGCCAAGCATGGCGAAAGCTGGGATCGCATTTTCGCCCGCGGAATGCAGAGCGTCGGCTCGGGGTTCATCGACAAAGGGGCGTCGGATCACCCGCTGGCTTGGGCGGAGCTGGAACTAATTCCGACGGGAAAGTGACCGCGGAAAGAATGTGGCTCACCGCGGCAACCAATGAATGGTGATATCTGCCGACAAGGGCCGGAACTCCTCGTCACCGGTAACCAAGGCGCTGGAGGTGAGTTTCGCCAGCGCTGCCGCAAAACAATCGGCATAGGAAATCCGATGGCCGGCCTTGTATTTCGCGGCTTGTTTAACGAGCGCAAGGTCATCCGGAACGGGCATTACCCGGATCGGCATCGCCATCAACTTACGAGCCACATCCTCGGCGGCTTGCACGGAGACCGTTCGGCAAACGCTATAGTAAATCTCGCCCCAGTTCACCGCCGACAGGAGCAAATCGTCTGCCTCCGCTTCGGCTTCGTCCAGAATCCGCTCGACCTCGGCCGCGGCCGGCTCGTCTTCAAAATATGCCATTAGCGCCCATGAATCCAAGACGAGTGCCATTTTAGAGTTCCTTTTCCCGTTTACGCTCGTCGATTAACGCTTTGAACGCGCCCGTTCCCTTGAGCGTTCCGCGCACCGTTCTATGTTCGTGCGGGCGCACGGGTTTTATGATGATGCGCTCACCATCGTTGTACGCGACGGCGCGGGTTCCCTCTGCCAGTGAAAACTGCCGGCGCAACGCCAAAGGCAGTAAAAGCTCGCCATCTCTGCCGATAATGACCGTTGACGCCTGAGGCAAAGCGACGTAGGCATCCGGCAGAACTGCTGGACCTGGCGCAGGCGGCGCCATGTTCTTATCGGCCTTCGATTGACCGCCACGAGATCGGGTGCGATCTTCGACCTGAAACGATTCCGCCGTCTCGACTTCCGCCTGTTGAGCGGCATCAAAGTCAATTCGATGGCGATAACGGGTTATGTCCGTCTCGTTCAGGATTGATTTACCTTGATCATCGCGAATACGCACAAAAATCGATCCATCCTTTCGCGGCTTAATCTGCGCCAAGCTGGCCGCAATAACACGGGCCGGGATCAACCAGAAGGCAATTGTCTTGGCACGCGGCATTCCAGTGATGAAGAGGTAATAGAATTTCCGTTCTGCCAATTCATGATCCGTTCGAAGATGACGTTCCTGCCCAGGATCGAAAGTGGACCAGTGAACTTCGGGGTAGGGCAGATAGCGATCCGTCGCACAAATTCGGCCAACGATCAATTCGCCCGCCGTTTCAAAAATGGTCCCCTTTCGATGGCTAATCGGCCCAAACCGTTTTGCCAACTCTGACAGCACTAAATCGCCCACCAACCGCCCCAGCCTGCCCGAGCGCCCGTCGGTCCAAATCTGATGAATCGTTGAATTCATAATTGATAATAATAAAACCACAAGTAGTATTTGTCAAGGTTAATTTTAACCAAGTCGGAATTTTGCCAATTAGCGGTCTTTTACCCTGCGGACAAACTCCTCCCCCCTCTTCTCGAAGTTCACAAACTGGTCATAGCTCTTGAACCCCGGGCTGAGAAGCACGATATCGCCGCTGGCCGCGACCTGTTTTGCGATTGTAACGGCCGTGGCCAGGTCGCCGCAGCGATATGTGGCCGGAGCGTTCTGCAAGGGCGATTGCTCCAACAGATCGGCGATCGCCGGGCCGGTGGCGCCGATGCACAGCACCGTCTTGGCCCGCGCCACCAACGCGGCGCACATCGCGGTGATCGGCATGTTTCCATATCCGCCGACGATCTGGATCACCTTTTTGCCCGGGAACGATTCCAGCGCGGCGACCGCGGCCTCGGGGATCGTGGCAATGGAATCGT
>JBEKXM010000636.1:0-2784 GCA_049512115.1 Tepidisphaeraceae bacterium
ACCCATTCCCGGAAGCTTCGCCCAAGCGCCGATCGCATCAGCGAGACGATCAGGATCAACCCGGCGGCGATCATGGCGGCTTCGATCCATTTCAGCCCCTCCGGCGAGTTGACGATCCAGGGCCAGGCGATCATCTCGGCGCCGATGACGAATCCGATGACGATCCGCGCAAATGCGCCGAACCGCCCTTCGAACAACGGCCAAAGGATTAAAATCGGCCCGCCCAGCAGAAGCTGGCCTTTGAACATGCAGCCCACGCCCAGGAGCGCGCCGGCCAGCATCCACCAATTCAGCGACGCCATCAGGGCGGCGGCGATGAAGAAGGGGAGAATCCAGACGTCCCATTGCGGCCAGGCGTGGGAATCCATCAGGAGCAGGGGATTGAACCAGACGAGCATCGCCGCAACGGCGCCGCATGCCCAGCCGCGATGAATCGGCGGAAGCATTTGCGCGCTGACGACCATCACGATGAAAAGCGCCAGCAAGCGGAGCCAGACCGTCCAGGTCGGCCAGTCGATTCCGCCCAGCGGAGCGTTTTGCACGGGGATGGCCGGGCCTTGGTTCACAAAGGAAAAATCATCGCTGTTGGTGGTCCCGCCGGCGCTGGTCGCGGAGATGCGGAAATGGACGGTCTGGCCGTTGGCCAGCGGCTGAATCCGGGCCGTGATTTGCTGATCGTCAAGCGAGGTGTCAATGGACTGAACTCCGGTGGATTGGCCATAGGAAGCGCCGGGACCGAAATCGACGTGCCATTGCGTATCCTGGTTTTGGGAGTTGAGGGTGGCGGTGATGGTTGCGGCGCCGTCGGCGGGCTGAATCTGGTCGACGGCAACGACCGGCGCGGGCCGATGGGGCACGTGCACCAGGGTTGCGTAGGCATACCAGAACCCGCCGGCGGCGAGCATGAACGCGAAAATTCCGTGCGGCACGGTCCAGCCGCCGCGCGGTATCCGCCGAACGTCGCCCTTCGTCGGCGCGGGCAAACCGCGCCATTTCCTCCACCAGCGCGCGATCGCCAGCGGCTTGGCCGGCTTGAAGCTGCGATGCACCCAGAGCCAGACCAGGAAAAACATCGCCACCGACGCGGCCGCGGCGCTATAGGCATTGAGCTTGAGCAGCGGCTCGGCGACGTCTTCGTCCTGGCCAAGCGAGGTGTCCTCGGTGCGCTGTTGGGGAAAGGCATCCATGTCGGGCCGGGTGCGCTGCACGTTCCGCACCCACCACGTCATGACCGCCAGCCGAAGCGGGGGATAATCCATGTCGTATTCCCCACCGGCCTGGACGACGGAATCCATGTATCCGACAACGCCGCTCACCAATTCGCCGAGGGTCAGGCGGCGAAACGTCCGGCTCTTGTGTCCGAGCAACTCGGGACGGCCGGCGCGAGCCAGGATCATGGCGGACTGATCGGCCAGCGCATCGGCGAAAGGCTCCAGTTGCGCCTTGCTTTCTGCACAGCGGATCGCCCCGTTGCCGAATTCAAACCCCCGCGAAACGTCTTCCTTGAAGCGAATGGTGCGTGTGGATTGCCAGACATCGCGGCGGAGATTTATCCCCACGCCCCACGCCCAGGTTCCTCCCCCGAGCAGGAAAATCGCCACCATCACCCACGTGAGCCCTTTGGCCCAGCGGCGGAGCGATTTGAGAGAGCGCCACGGCGCCGGCCGGGGCGGCGCCTCCGGAGTCGTGGCCATCGGCGGCGTCACCGCCGGGCTTTGCTCCAGGTCGTGGATTTCAGTGGTTTCGCCGGTCACGTCACACCACCTCCACCCCTCGCCGCCAGCGCCACGACGGCATCAATGCGCTGCATAGAAACACCGCGGCCAGGAGAACCATCAACCAGCCCAGGTCCGGATAAGTCGGATGCGTGATCGAGAGCGCCACCGGCGCGCCGCTCGAATTAGTATCCAGCATCTGATTGCCCAGCATGACGCAGGCCAGCACGGTTTGAAGAAACGGCAGCAGGCTCATTTCCGCGGAAACACCGATGAGGAGCGATCCCACCACGGCCGGCAAGAGCGTGTATCGGGCGGTCATTTGGGTGAGCAGGGTGGTGAAAAGCACCCAGGGCGCGACCAGGGCGATCAGGAACCTGGGATCCTTTCGCCGCATGTGCACCGCCGCCGCCACCGTGCACAGCAAGACCGTCACGATGAAAATGAGGGCGCAGAACGATTGAACGTCCAGCTCCGTCATTCCGAAGATCGGCCGTTTGAAAGTGGTCACGACATCGTGCAACTGCCAGTCGTATCGCTCGTGAAGTATCGAGGAGAGATTGCTAAGGCTGGCGGCGCCGAGTTGCATGACGCCGTGTTTTTGCGTGCCGTAGAGAAAGCCGACTTCCCACCAGGATGAACTGCCGCCCACGTGGAAATAGACGAGCCACATCGAGGCGGCGAATGCCAGCAGCAGCCAGGCGCCGATCAGCCGGCGGCTCAGGAACCAGGGGACCAGCACAATGCCCAGGGCGAGCAGGGCCGACGGTAGCGGCGTCCCGTGATGGGTGACCAGCAGCAACAGGAGATAGACCACCCCGACGACCAACAAGGCGGCGCCGGCAAGCGTTGTCTGTCTGAGCAACGGGTCCCAGCCGGTGGAAAGCTGCTTCCACGCCTCGCGGCCCTGCCGCCACAAAAATCCTCGGAAGGCGGAGAGCACGCAAAAGAACGCCGCCGTGGAGACGGCGAAGAAAATCCATTTTTCGGCCTGGCCGTTGGTGACCAGCCACGGCCAGAGGATCAATCCCGCTCCGGCGGCGGTGCCGACGGCGATTCGCATGAATCT
>JBEKXM010000637.1:0-2782 GCA_049512115.1 Tepidisphaeraceae bacterium
GGTGCTGCGATAAAAATTGCTGCGGCCCATCAGTGAAACGCCGGCGTAAATGGTTGAACTGGGCGCGCCGGGTGTGCCGCTGCGCGGATCGAAGATTTCGAAGACCACCCCCGAGGATCGCACCGGGAAACCGAATCGATCGCGCGGCGCCGTCGTCGTGGCGCGGGCTTCGGTCATATCGGGAAAGCTATTGACCTTGGACCAGGTCACGGCGCGGTCGGCGCTTCGCCACAGCCCGTCATGGCGAGAGCCAAAATAAATCACGTTGCCATCGTTGGGATCGACCGCCAGGCGTTCACCATTGCCGCGGCCGTCTTCATTGCCGCCCATCTTGAACGGCATATCCGTGCGCTGGAAGGTGCCCCCGCGATCATCCGAGCGCAGGATCGCCCCGTTCGGCGTAGTAGGGTTGGTGTACATTCCGCAGGCGAGGTAAACGCGGTTGGGATCGGTTGGATCGACGGCAATACTCTCGCAGCCCATCAGGTTGGTATCCTTGTAGGCGAGCCAATCGAGAATCGGCATCCATTGTTTCTGCCGATCGTCCCAGCGATACGCCCCGCCGACATCGGTGCGCGCGTAGCGCAGGCCCTTTTCGGTGGGATGAAAAACGATGCCATCCACAAATCCTCCGCCGACCATCTGCACGCTCTTCCAGACATACGGTGGCGGCGCGGCGGGAGGCTGGGCGACTTCCTTGCCGCGACTCGGCGCGCAGCCGCAGGCGGCGAGGATTGCTAAACCCAAAATTCGCCGAGCGGAACAGAAAAGGCGGGGCAAGGAATTCGGTCTCATGGGGCGGAAGAATACCCGAATCCCGCGGTTAACAGCAATCGGTTGCTGACGGCGGTTTCAGTGGGCCGAAACGTGAAGCCGGCAAGGATGTGAAGAGCGTTTCAAATCGTTTTGAATTCCTCTGCCTCTGGGAAGCCGCCGTGAATTGGCGGGCCGTCGGCGCCGGAGAGAAGATTCCTGATCCGTCGAATATCCGGGCGATTCACAGTTTGCCCATGGAGCAGCTCGTCGCCGTCGGAACCGCCGTGGGCCAGCGCTTTGGCGCGCTCGTGCGGGCCATGGGCCGATGGACAAGTTATACCGAGCGATTCGTTCGATCCCGCCGCGCCGAGCATGTCCGCACAGTTTTTCCTTCCCATTTCCAGAAGTTTCTCGGTAGTATGACTCGAGTCGTTTTGCCGCCCACATTGGCGCGGGAAATCGGAAATGGAGACGAGGGCAATTCGGCCATATTCGCGGCTCGCTCGAAGGGGAGGACTGCTTGCGCTGGCGGATGCAGGCGCCGCCGCTGATGGACGCCCCGCGTTTTGCCCGCAACGTCGAAGCCGCGTACCGGCAGATGTGGCGGAATTGGTGCCAGCACGGCGGGAAGTCACGGGGCGCGTAGGCGTGCAAGAGGATCAGAATGAAGTCATCCCTTGGTGCCACGAAAACATACCGCTCGACGTCCTGGCCCGCCGGGCGAAGGCGCTGGGGCTGGCGGGAATCGACCTCGTCGAACCGGGCCAATGGAACATCCTCAAAAAACACGGTTTGATTTGCACGATGACGCCATCCCACGCAATCGAAACAGGATTGAACGATCCGGCAAATCATGGGCACTGCCTGGAACGAATTCGGGCGGCGATCGAAGTCACCGCCGATGCCGGCTGCGTGGTCAACGTCGCCGAGGTCATCGCCATCGACGTTCCCGACCGCCCCGGCGGTTTGGCCGATGTGCTCGACGTGCTCGACACCGAGAACCTCGGCATCGCCTATGTCTATGCCTTCGTCCACGGCCGGCAGGACGAGCACGCCGCTATGATCTTCCGCTTCGACGAGCCTGATCGCGCCGTCCAAGTCCTGGCCCAGCATCACATCCATGCCGTTCCCAGCGCCGATCTGTTCGCCGCCTTGACCTGAGCGCCATCGGCTTATATCACGACCCCGACACAACATGGCTTTTGATCGTGAGAGTATCGCGCTGCTCGAGCAGGCTTTGGCCTGGCTCGACGACGGCTTTGCGAATCTGCCGCCATTCCATGGTTTGGCGGACCAGGACAAGATGCGCCAGGTCCTTTTGGCCACGGCCCAGCGCCTGCGCGACAATTATCCTTACCACCACCCCCTGTACGCCGGGCAGATGCTCAAGCCGCCGCATCCCGTGGCCCGCCTCGCCTACGCGCTGGCGATGTGGCTCAATCCGAATAACCATGCCCTCGATGGCGGACGAGCCAGTTCCCAAATGGAAAAGGAAGCGGTCGCCCAGATCGCGCGCATGTTTGGCTGGGATACCCACCTCGGTCATTTGTGCGGCGGCGGCACCATGGCCAACTTCGAGGGCCTATGGGTTGCGCGCCAGTTGCGGCCGGATAAAGCCATCGCGGCATCATCGCAGGCCCATTACACCCACTCCCGCCTCTCGGCCGTGCTGAACGTGCCCTTCCGCAGCATCCCGGTCGATGCCCGTGGCCGGATGAGCGCGCCGGCGCTTGAGCAAGCCCTCGCCTCCGGCGACGTGGGAACCGTCGTCGTAACCTTGGGCGCCACCGCGGCGGGCGCCGTCGATCCCCTTCCTGAAATCCTCGCCTTGCGCCAGCGACATGATTTTCGCATCCACGCCGACTGCGCCTATGGCGGATACTTCACCCTGGCCCGCAATCTCGAATATGACGCTCGCCGCGCGTTTGATCTGCTCGGCCAAGCCGATTCCATCGTCGTCGATCCGCACAAGCACGGCCTCCAGCCCTATGGCTGCGGATGCGTCCTGTTCCGCGACCCGGCCGTC
>JBEKXM010000638.1:0-3603 GCA_049512115.1 Tepidisphaeraceae bacterium
GCTGGATGCCGGCGAAGGATGTCGATGTTCGTCGCCGGCATTGAGATCAAAACATCGGATAAGCATGTAGAGGCCGTCATTAACGTTGTCACGGGACTGGGGTTCAAATCCCCACGCCTCCATTTCGGCCAAAGGCCGGAATAGAGCAGGAGACAGGTGAACAGGGGAGCAGGTGAGCAAAGAAAATGCGCGCTGGCGAAATGTATTCGGTAGGCCGGACTCCGTCTCCTGCGTTCACCTGCTCTCCTGTCACCTGTTCAAATGCCGGACCGTTGAACGGCCTTCCTTTTCGAAAACCTCGACGTCTATCAAAAGGCGCCCGACTTCTCTGAGCGCATTGTCACACTGACCGAATCCTTCCCGCGCGGCTATTACTTTTTGGTCGATCAACTGAATCGCGCTGCGCTCGCGATCGCCACAAACCTTACCGAAGGCAACGGGCGCTTCACCAAACGCGACCGCACCAATTTTTTCGTCATCGCCCGCGCTTCGGCCCAGGAATGTGTCCCGCTCCTGGAACTCGCCCGGCGCAAGGAATTCGTCCAAGACGCCGCCCACGCCGATTTGCGCCAACGGATCGAAATCATCGCCAAAATGATCGGCGGACTGATTTCCGGAATGGATAAACGGCGGACCTGATTGAAATTTCGTTAACGGTTCCCGTCAGCCTCAATTCGCCCCGGATATGGAGAAATAAAAAAGCTCGCGGGGTGGCAGAGAGGGGGGGAACTCTGCCGGGGAGTCCCGCGAGCATGAGCGATATGTTAACTCATTTGCCAGCCCTCGACAAGTGGCTTGCCGAGCGCAAATTTCCGCGCGGAGGCCAGGCCGGTGCGTTGGTGGTCACCCGGATTAACCGACTGCGTTCGATTCACGCAAACAGCTGTAAATCCTGCGCCAGTCAGCAACATAGCGGGCGACGGAAAAGCGGTCGATAGCCTGGATACGGGCGGCTTCGGCAATCTTCCGCCGAAGTGCGGGATCCTTTTGCAAGGCGAGCATCCGCTGGGCCAGTTTGCGAGGGGTGGCCGACGGTTCAAGAAGCGCGGTGGTCTCGTCCTGAAGAAACTCGCGCGAACTTGCCGTTTCCGCCGCGACGATGGGCACGCCCGCCGCCATGCAGGTGCTCAAGGGAAGGACCGGGGCCATGGCATCTGCGAAGACCAGGGCGGCATCCGCAACAGAGGCAATCTGTTCAAAATCGACCGACCTTCCGAGCCGTTTCTCGGCATCAACCAACAGGCTGTCCCGCCCCACCGTCGCCGCAAAGCGTTTCAGGGAATCAACCATCGGTCCCCGTCCCCAGATCAGAAAACGCCATTGGGGGTCCAGCACGTGCAAAATGGCGGCCGCCCACATCGAATACTCATGGAAAACCTCGCGGATGGATTCACCGGGAGCCAGCAGCACCATATCGGAATCCGCCAGTCCCAGGCTCGCACGCAGCTTCTCTCTGGATCCATTGAAGCGGCTGACATCAACCGCCGGCGATATCACCTGGCAGCGGCCGGCGGGCGCCCCGCGCGAAATGAAAGCATCTTTCAAAGCCGAGGTGGGGCAGACGATTTCAACTTCACGGCGGCGGAAAATCGCATCGATCCACCGCAACCATTTGGGATGGATCAGTCCCTGGGGGCTGAAAATGATTCGTGGAAATCCAGCCCCGGCCGCCACCACCAATTCGGCCGGTCCCCAGGCATGGGCAATGTGCGTGCGTGTAAGCCCTGAATAGCGAAGCCGAAAGATCGCCACGGGTAGATTGCCGAAATCCCCGCCTGGGCCGAGCCTGGATGTGGTCATCGACATCTCGGGGCCGAGGTTCTTTAGCAACAGTTCCAGACATCGTTGGGTTTGAAAATCGCACCGGACCGGATGGAGATGCAAAACGCCGAGCATGGTCGGAGGTAACGGTAGCGGAAAAACGCGGGGGTGCAAATGACGGCAAGCGTTCGGCCGACTGTATCACGGCGGCGAGATGGAATTGGCGGAGCGGTTACGATGTAGTTCATAGAACGGACGCATTAATTATTCTCGATAGGCTGTTTTCTGGCGGTTAGCGTCACTTGATCGTTGTCTAGCAACCGGCCATCCAGCACATCTTCCTGGCCCCATATTCGGTAGCGGATGGTGAAATGGGCGGGATCGTTCGGATCGGGTTGGCCGGCGAAGATACGCACGAGGGGCGGTTTGCGCGGCCAGACAGTTTCGACGTCCAATTCCCATCCTTGCGGCGTATAAATGGGTGGCTGGCTCCACGTTCCAGGAGTCACGGTGAATGTATCGCAGTTTAAGTCTTGGATGAATTGCGCGCTGAATGTGTCGCCCTGCGGGCCGTACCTGACACAGACGAGGCGGCGATGACCGGCAGGGGAAATTCGCTCGTGGAGAAAAATGACCGCCGGGTTAATTAACGGCGAATAGGAGCGGGACAGCACGAGGGTGAGTTTATTCCACTCAGAGACGCCGAGCGCGGCGGCGGTCGCCGAACCTGGAGCCGCTTGCATACTGGAGCGCCGCTGGAGAGGATAGGGATGATATTTGGGATTGCCGGCCAGCAATGCGGTGGCCTCGGTGGGATCTTCCTCGTAGACGACGGTGTCCGGCGACAACGAGAATTGCAGGCATTGGTGCTGCCAGTAGAGGATCTCCGCTCGCCGCCACCAGGTGGGCCCCCATTTCCAGGCGACGAGGCCCAATCCCAGGAGCAACGACGCAAATATCACACGATAGATCCATCGGCGGTTTCGCGGCGCAGGCGCATAATCGAGCGGCACAATCGAGCGGCACGGCGCTGGGTGTAAGATTGGTTGATGGCATCGTCATGGTTTGGACGCGGCGGCTGGGTGAAAGTTTCGCGATTTTTGCGATCCTCTATTGCCGACAACGCAAAGCACGAAACGACGCCGTCGCTCTGCGGGACGTTATACGCGACGCTGAGCTAAGCGGTCGGCCAAACGGTTACTTACTATTAAACAAGCGATTAATTATTCTCGCCAGGCTGTTTTCTGGACGTTAACGTCACTTGATCGTTGTCTAGCAACCGGCCATCCAGCACATCTTCCTGACCCCATATTCGGTAGCGGATGGTGAAATGGGCGGGATCGTTTGGATCGGGTTGGCCGGCGAAGATACGCACGAGGGGCGGTTTGCGCGGCCAGCCAGTGAGGATGTCCACTCCCCATCCTTGCGGCGTATAAGTGGGTGGCTGGCTCCACGTGCCAGGAGTCACCGCGCGTGTGTCGCAGTTGAAGTCTTGGAAGAATTCCGCGTTGAATGTGTCGCCCTGGGGGCCGTATCTGACGCAGACGAGGCGGCGATGGCCGGCAGGGGAAATTCGCTCATGGAGAAAAATGACCGCCGGTTTAATTAACGGCGAATAGGAGCGGGGCAGGCCGAAGCGGAGTTTATTCCAGTCAGAGACGTCGAGCGCCGCGGCGGTCGCGGGACTTGGAGCCGCTTGCGAACTGGAGCGCCGCTGGAGGGGATAGGGATGATATTTGGGATTGCCGGCCAGCAAAGCGGCGGCCTCGGTGGGATCTTCCTCGTAGACGACGGTGTCCGGCGACAACGAGAATTGCAGGCATTGGTGCTGCCAGTAGAGGA
>JBEKXM010000639.1:0-2773 GCA_049512115.1 Tepidisphaeraceae bacterium
ACATCGAATCCAGCGTCTGTTCCCGCGGGGAGGCTTTGCCTTCCCGGCTGGGCTTGGGATCGTGCAAACAATCGGCCATGCGGGCGGTGTACTTCCACCGCTGATCAAACTGCCGCAACGGCCACAGCCCGGCATCGGAACTCAATTGACCTTCCGATAGCTGGACAACGACCGGCAAATCCGGGAGAAAATCGAATGAAAGCGGCTGTGCATCCTGCGACGACATACGCAGCCTCCTTGCTCGGTATAATTGTTCTTGGTCGAACGAATTAAACCACAAAGAGGCCCGTCGCGCGCGGGGGTCAAGGAATAATCCGGGCTAGGCGTCCTTCGTTGATATCCCGCAATTTCTTGTTTTTACGACAAGATTTTCGCTACACTTGTAGAATACGAGTATGGGTTCTTCGCGTCCTTCGCCGCTTCGCGGTTATATTCCTTCCTTTTTGGTTGCGGCTATGCCGCGCTGCGAGTCTTCGCGGTATATCTTTTGGGAAAATCGCGACAAAGCAACCGGGCACTTCCCGCTCCGCCTTGCAATACCATCGGACGACGATAAGCTATCGGAAAATTCAAGGGATTTTGAGCTTTGAGATATGGCTGAGAATTCCGATTCCACGCTGGAGGTCACAGGTTCGCGCCCTGTATTGCCCATTGATTCCGGCCGACGATTACATCTCCCTTGATCGGGTCCGCATGGTTTACGAAAACCGATGCGTATTTGATTCGCTCTCCTGCGGGTTTCCGCGCGGCCGCATCTCCGTCGTCCTCGGCGGCAGCGGTTCTGGAAAAAGCACGATCCTTCGCCTCATCGGCGGGCTGGTCCGTCCCCAGGCCGGCGCCGTAAAGGTCGATGGGCAGGATGTCAGCCGCCTTTCGCACCGCGGGTTGAATCTGCTCCGCCGCAAGCTGGGGATGATGTTCCAGGGCGGGGCACTGCTGGATTCGTATTCCGTTTTTGAGAACGTCGCCCTGCCGCTGCGCGAGCAGCGCCGGCAAAGCGATCAGGAAATTGCGGGCGAGGTGCACGATATCCTGAACGCCGTCGGCGTCACCGACGCCGACCGCTTGCTCCCGGGCGAGCTTTCGGGCGGAATGCTGCGCCGCGTGGCGCTGGCGCGGGCGATTATCCGTAAGCCGGAAGTGCTGCTTTGCGATGAGCCGTTTTCGGGGCTGGATCCGATCTCCATTCGACGCCTGGAATCGCTGCTGGTGCAGATCAACCGCCAGTTTGCAATGACCATGCTCGTGGTGTCGCACGACATTCCCTCGACGATGCGAATGGCCGACCATGTTTTGCTCCTTCTGGGAGCGCGGGTATGGGAAGGCTCGCCGGCGGAAATGCGGCGGAGTGAAGACGCCGATGCGGCGGAATTCTTCCGCGACGGGATGGAACGCCTGCAACCGCAAGGGAAGAATTGATGGCCGGTCCTGTTTCACACGTTGGCTACAAGGCGGTCCGGTTCGTGCAGGGACTGGGCAGTCTTGCGGCGTTTACCGCGGACATCGCCCGGACGGCGCTCACGCCGCCGGTGCGATTTGCCGCTTTCGTCCGCGAGCTTTACAAACTGGGTGTGCGGTCGTTGCTCATCATTTGTGTCTGCGGGCTGGCCGTCGGCATGGTGCTGGGGTTGCAGGGGCATCACACGCTGGTGCGCTTCGGGGCGCAGCGGTCGCTCGGGGCCGTGGTCGGGCTGAGCCTCATCCGCGAATTGGGACCGGTTCTCACGGCGCTGCTGGTGGCGGGCCGGGCCGGCTCCGCGACCGCCGCGGAAATCGGCGCCATGGTCGTCACCGAGCAACTCAACGGCTTGCGGATGCTGTCGATTGATCCGGTCAGCCTGGTGATCAAGCCCAAGGCGGCGGCGATGCTGGTCGTGACCCCGCTGCTGACGGCGCTGTTCATCGCCTGCGGGTTGTACGGCGGATACCTGGTGGGCGTCGGCCTCTTGGCGGGCGAGCCGGGCAGTTACATGTCGAGCCTGCGGTCGGCCGTGGATTTTCACAACGATATCGAGTGTTGCATGCTCAAGAGCACCGTCTTTGGCCTGCTGCTGGGATTGATCGCGACGTATCGCGGCTACACCAGCATTCCGACGGCCGAAGGCGTGAGCGCGGCCACCACCGCCAGCGTCGTCATCAGTTCGGTCACCGTGCTCTTGACCGATTACGTTATCACTGCACTATGGGGAATTTGAATCATGGATCGTTCTCCTTTGCGGGATTTTTTCGTCGGGCTGTTTGTTCTGGCGGGCATCGCGGCCATCGCCTACCTGTCGATCAGCATCGGCGGTTTCAGTTGGCACGGCCCCACCGGGCTGAAGCTGTCGGCCGCGTTTGACGAGACCGGCGAATTGGCCGTCCGGGCGCCGGTGGTCATTGCCGGAGTGCGGGTGGGAGAAGTCGCGGGGATCGCTTTGCAGGATGATTTCCGCGCCCGCGTGCAGATGGACCTGGATCCAACGCTCAAGCTGCCCATCGATACTTCCGCGTCCATCGTCACCGCAGGTGTGCTGGGCGATCGGTACATTGAATTGCAGCCGGGCGGCGATGAAAAATTCCTCAAATCCGGCGATCGCATCGCGTTCACGGAATCGGCGATCGTTCTCGAACGCTTGATCGGCCAGTTGCTTTATGGAACGACCAAAGGCAAACCAACCGAGAACAGTTCTATCCCGGCCACGACTGCGCCGGTGAAGACGCCGTAGCGAACGCCAGGAGAAAAGATGGAAAAGAGCATGCACGGAACGGCGATCAAAGTGGTGCTGGCGATGCT
>JBEKXM010000640.1:0-2762 GCA_049512115.1 Tepidisphaeraceae bacterium
ACGGACCGCGAGATCAGCGCGGCAGCCAGGACGGGCACCGCCAGAACGCCGGAGAATTTCACCATGAACGAAACGCCCATGCCCAGGCCGACCAGCAGAATTCGCCCAAGGCTGGCGCGCTCGCCGAGCAGCCAGACGGCGGCCATGAAAAGCACCAGCGCCAGGGCCAGAGGCACGTCATTTTTGATCAGCGGCGCATGGCCAAGGAAATTCGGATCGAGGCAATACGCCGCCAGTGCGACGACGGCGGCGACACGGCCGGCCAGCCGCCATGCCCACCACCCAATCACCATTCCCACCAACAAGCCCAAACCGATCATCCTCGCGCGCGCCGATCGCACCAGAGTGTCCGCGTCAACGCCGGACGTCCGATACAATGCCTGGGCGGCTATGGGCCCCGACGCGTCGGCGTTATTCAAGAGCGATTTCCATTGTGGCGAGGCGCGGTCGATTCGGAACAGATTGGCGGGCATTCCCGCGGCGACGACATATTTCCACAACGGCGGATTTTCGCAATCAATGCGGAAATCCCCGAACTGGACTTGAATCCACGATGCGACCAGGCTTGCCGGCTCGTCCACGGTGGCGCATTTGCCCAGCGATGCCAGCCATGCCGTGGCCGCGAAGGCGATCAGGAGAATCGCGCACAGAACCGTCGCGGCGAAAGTTCTCTTCATCCGCCAGTCCTCCACGGAATTGACCCAAAGATAAGTGATTTCTCTTTTGAAAGAAAATTCGATGCCTTTCCCGCTTTTCGACCTCCGCCTGTCCGGCATTGGCGAGCGGTTCTTGAGCCGCCGCCGCTTCGCAAATAGAATTTCAGGACAAGGTGCTGCACAACAAGAAGGTAATCGTCGTTCTTCCCGCCTACCGGGCCGCCAAGACGGTCGAGATGACTTACCGGGACCTGCCGCTGGACGTCGTGGATGAAGTCCTGCTCGTGGACGATGCCGGCGGCGACGAAACCGTCGAGATTGCCAAGCGCCTCGGCGTCCGAACGATCCTCCATCGCAAGAACCTCGGCTACGGGGGAAACCAGAAGACCTGCTATTACGAAGCCCTGCGCGCGGGCGCCGACATCGTTGTCATGGTCCATCCGGATTACCAGTACGATCCCCGCCTTGTCACCGCCATGGCCGCGATGGTTGCCTCCGGTGTGTACGATGCCGTCCTCGGCTCGCGCATCGGCTCGGCCAAGCACGGCGGAATGCCGATCTGGAAATACGTCGCCAACCGTTCTCTGACCGCCGTCGAAAACCTGGCCCTCGGCGTCAAGCTCACCGAATTCCACACCGGCTATCGCGCGTTTTCCCGCAGGATCCTGCATGAGTTGCCGCTGCTGGCCAATTCCGACGATTTCGTTTTCGACAACCAGATGATCGCCCAGCTCGTCGCGTTCAATTTCCGCATCGGCGAAATCTCCTGCCCGACGAAATATTTCAGCGAAGCCAGCTCGATCAACTTCCGCCGGTCGGTCACTTACGGCTTCGGCGTCCTACGCACCAGCATGCAATACCGACTGTGGAAATGGGGTGTCGCCAAGCCGAAGATTTTCGCCGACAATCCCGCGTCGAGAATCGATTCAAGAGACGCCGCAGCGCGGCACACCGAGAGCGTGGTGGAGTCGGAGCGTTGAAGCTCCGCTTCGCCGCCGAATTTCAATTCCCCAGCTTCGCCGTTGCGTTCTGGAGCTTTTGCTTCTCATCGTTCAGCATCTGTTTGAAATCCGCGTTGGCCTGATCCGGATTGCTCTTGCCGAGGAATCGCTGGAGCAGATCAATCTTCGCCTGCGAAACGGCGGCCTGTTCACGCGTCGCGACCATCTGGGCCTCCGACGGATGATTTACGCCCCACCAAATCCCCAGCCCCAGGCCCGCCGCGAAAATGATCAGATGATAGAGGTGTTTCATGAGGGTTCTCCAAGGGCCATTATATCAGTCTTTTACGGGCCGCGTTACAAGGAACCGATGGAGCGACGCAGGTCGTCCAGCAGTTTCCGCGTTCCGTGTTCATCGCACCATCGCTCGACGTATGCCCAATCCAGTTGAGGGCCGGAGACCGCAATGACATCGCGGGCGTCGCTCAAATCCTTTTGGCGGTTGCCATGTCGAGACCAGCGAAGCTTGGTGATGACAACGTCTTCCGGCGACGGAAGATACGCCGGGCCGCCGAGCACCTCCAGCCGTCGTCGCCGCTCGAACCGCGCACGATCGTGCGGGTCGTTGCTCAAGAGAAAGAGTTCCACCTTGAAATCCTCGGCCGGCACCTCCAAGACGTGCCGCGTCGTGGCCGTAATCGTTTCAAAGCTCATTTGCGGAATAAGCTGGAAATCTGCTCCGAGTTTGGCGACAAGGTTGCTGATGGGAATGGCGCCCAACTGCACCACGAAGTCGGCGTCATGGGTGTTGCGCGCGACGCCGTAGGCGTTGCTCGAAAACGAACCGACCAGCAGGTAGGGGATGCCGAGTTCCTCCAAGGCATCAATGACCTGTCGAGTGATTTGCTGGGTGGTCATTCCGCGTTCCCAGGTACCGGCAACGGCGTATCATCCAACCTTCTTGCCAACTCAATCCGGCGGCGCATCAATTGCCTCACCTGTTCGGCCGTGGCCAGTGGATTCTCCCGGCGAATCGCCTCGCGCATCATCTGCCGGCCCACGTCCGACAGCTCGGCTCCCACTTCTACCCGCCTCTGCGGCGTCATCCGCCGGGCGCGCAAAACTTTCTCGCGATAAATGGCATCAACAAGTTCAGGAGTCGGTT
>JBEKXM010000641.1:0-2761 GCA_049512115.1 Tepidisphaeraceae bacterium
GGAGGCCCTCATCGATTTGGCGATGCAGACCAATGAACAGATGCTCTTCCACACCCCGCACCTTGCCGACAAATACCAGGGAACGCGGATGATCCTCGATCTGTTGCGGGCCGACTCCAGGGTCGATCGCAGCCGGGTGTGCATCGATCATCTGGAAGAGCACACCATCCGCCCGGTGCTGGAACAGGGCTACTGGGGCGGCATTACCCTCTATCCGATCACCAAGGCCACGCCGCAGCGCGCAGCCGACATGGTCGAGACCTACGGCCCGGAGCGACTGCTCATCAATTCGTCGGCCGATTGGGGCCCGTCCTGCCCGACCGCCGTGGCCGACTTTATCCTCGCCATGCGCCGCCGCGGCCATCCCGAATCGATCATTCGCAAGCTGGTCTACGATAACCCGCTGGAGTTTTTCAATCAGAGTCGGAATTTTCAATTCTCGGCGCGGGAGTAGATCAGCCAAATCCCAGGCTGACAACGGAGCGATCAGAATGGAACGCGAAATGAAGACATTCGTGCTGCGTGTGGTGATGGCCGTCCTGACGGCCGGTATAGCAAGCGGTCTGACGCGAGACACCTGGGCCGGGGAGGTGGCGGGGCCCGCCAAGACAACCCGTGTGTTCTTGCCTCAAGACCTGTTGAAAGAGAAAACGGTGACCGGGGTCGCCGCGTGTCGGGGTTGGGGAAAGTGGGAGGCTCCCCCATTCGTCTGCGCCAACAGTGGCGGCCAGCCAGCCGCACTCCTCAACGGCGACATCTCGATTCCGCCGCGGAGCGTCTTCGTTCATCCGGGCACCGACCGGGACGTGGCGGTCGGCTGGCAGAGCCCTATCGCCGGGAAGGTGAGCGTGCGAGCCAAGGTGGTGCACGCCCATCCCAGCGGTGGCGACGGTGTAACCTGGGCGATCATCCGGGCGATCCAGGCCGGTAAGAGGAAGGTGCTTGTTGAGGGAGCAATCGATCGCGGCGGATCGCAGGCGATCCCGGCCGCGGCGGACGCGGATAAACTCGCCGCCGTGGCGGTAGGGAAGGGCGACGGTTTGCAACTCCAGATCGGTCCGCGCGAAAACTACTACTGCGATAGCACGCTTGTCGAATTGGTCATTACCGAGATCGGGGGCGCGAGTCGCGTATGGAATCTGGTGAAGGATGTGAGCGCCGAAATTCAGAGCGGCAACCCACATGCCGATTCACTAGGCAACGCCGCCGTCTGGCACTTCCTCACCGCCGAACCCTCGATAATTGAGGATTCGCTCATGGCGCCGCGTCCGATTCCCGGTCCGCGCGCCGATGCATGGACGATTGCCACCGATGACACCAAATTGACGGTCGGGGCAACGGCCACGGGCCAATTGTGCATCTACGAATTGAGCAATCGGGCCGACGGATGGAACTGGACGGCGGAACCGTCGGTATTCGCATTGCTGGACAAGGCGCGCGTTGGGAGTGCCGTGCAGGATATCCACTGGAAGTTCAAGGGTGCAACGCAAGACAACGCGGATGGGCAAAAACTGGCGCTCCGCTTCGTCAGCGAGACACCGTCCTTGGAATTGAAGTCGGCGTGGTGGGCGCGGCCCGGCCGCGGCCCGGTGCAGCACACGATTCGAATTACCAATCGGTCGCGCCAACCCTTGACCTTGTTCGAACAACCGTCGATCCACCTGGATATTGCCGGAAGGACCGATGACGGCGCCCTTTCGATGTGGACCTTTCACTCCGACGGTGCCACACCGGACAGGATCGGAGTCTACCGGAATGCGGTGGAACCCGCCTTCTATCGCCAGGTCCGCACAGACCCCGACGGAAAATTCATCCCCTATGCCGTGCTGGATGCCGGCGGAAGACACGGCGTGTACATCGGCATCGAGTGGAGTTACTGCCGCATCGCGGCGGTCGCTGCGGACGGTCGCAAACCGGGTGGAGTGCGGGTCCGCGGCGGGGAATTCGAGGGATTCAAGATCAACATTGCCCCCGGCGAGACCTTCGAGGCGCCGCCCGCCTTTGTCGGCGCCTACCGGGGCGACGTGGACGATGCGGGCAATAGTCTGCGCAAGTATCTTTTCCACTACAACATGCCGGAGGTCGTCCGCAAGGACGCGACCTATCCCAAGGTGCAGTGGAACGCGTTCGGCGCCACGGGAGACAAGCCGGCTTCTTGGAAAAGCGTCCAGCGCAAATACTACCCGCTGATCGACGACATCGCGCCGCTGGGTTTTGAAGAGGTCATGCTCGACGTGGGATGGTGGAAAGGGGGGACCGGCGCGCCCGAGCCTGAGGCCGACCCTGTCAATTGGCCGTCCGGCATGGCCAAGGCCGCCGGGTACGCGCACAAGGCCGGGATGCGTTTCGGCCTCTACTGGAACAAGGGTGAGGAGATGGCCGATCGCGAAGGCCGCAATCGGCGCATGGAGCACATTAGGCGGTTGTACCACGACTACAAGGCCGACATGTGGCGCTCCGACCTGACCGGCGGACCGGTGGTTAGCGCCAGTTACCCGTCGGTCAGGGGCTTTTACGCCATGCTCGACCAGCTCAGCCGGGAAATTCCCAACTTCCAGTGGGAGAATTGCTGTGACGGCGGGCGGATCAAGGACTTTGGGGCGATGAAGCATAGCGTCAAAGTATTCATGACCGACACCTATGCCCCGGAAGATGTCCGGCAGGCTTTTTACGACGGCTCTTTTGCCTTCCCTCCCGCGCAACTGATGGGCTGTCTGGGCAGCACCAACGGAAAATATCGACCTCGGGGCGCTGCCGGCAT
>JBEKXM010000642.1:0-2755 GCA_049512115.1 Tepidisphaeraceae bacterium
GATCTTCTTACCCAGATACTCGGGGGTGCGGCCCACCATCAAACCCGCGATGAAAATGGCGACAAACACGAAGATGAGCATGGTGTACAGGCCCGATCCCACGCCGCCGAACACCACCTCGCCCAGTTCAATATTCAACAGCGGAACAAATCCCGCCATCGGGGTGAACGAATCGTGCATCGAGATTACGGCGCCGCAGCCGGTGCTGGTGGTCATGCTGCAATATAGCGCGGAATTGAACGGACCAAAGCGGGTTTCCTTCCCTTCCATATTGTTGTTGCTTGCCGTGCCGACCCCGCCAATGCCGAGTTCGGCCAGCCGGTCGTTGCCACGAACCTCGAACGCAACGCAGGTCAGAATCCCGCCGACGAGCATCACGAACATCGCCAGCCACACGGCCCAGCCGTGCGCCTTATTTTTCACCATCAATCCCAGGTAGTAGCACAATCCCGCCGGAACCGAAATGAACGACATGATCTGGATGTAGTTCGTGAGAGGCGTGGTGTTTTCGAAGGGGTGGGACGCATTCGCATTGAAATACCCGCCCCCGTTGGTGCCAAGCATCTTCACGGACATCATCGAGGCGACCGGACCCTGGATGATCGACTGTGCGTTGGGAGTTCCGGCGGCGGCGCCGCTCTGATCCAGCACCTGAACGGTGCTGGTCGGCCGGAAGTTCATGATCGATCCCTGCGACACCAGGAACAGGGCGTAGACTATGCAGATAGGCATAATCAAGTAGAGGATCATCCGCACCATGTCACGCCAGAAGTTTCCGATGGTGCTTCCGCGATCTCCGGCGATCCCGCGCACCAGGACGGCGGCCACGATAATGCCCACGGTCATCGAGAAAAAGTGGTGCATCACCAGCGCCACCATCTGCGAGAAATAGGACATCGTGTTCTCGCCCGAATAGCTCTGCCAGTTCGTATTGGTCACGAAGCTCGCCGCCACGTTGAACGCCAGGTGAGGAACCAGCGGGGTCTTGTTTGAAAGCGCATCCACGTATTGATGCCATGGCAAATAACCCTGTAATCTCAACATCGCATAGGTCGCGAGCATGGTCACCAGGCTGAAGGCCAGCAGCGCGCAGGCGTACTGCCGCCAGGTCTGCTCGATCTTCGTCTGGCGGCCAAAAATGCGATAAAGCAATCGCTCGATCGGCCCCAGCACGGATTCGAGGAAGATTCCGCCGGAGCGGTCGGGCTCCAGAACGTGGTAGAGGTATATCCCCATCGGCTTGGTAATCAGCGCAATGCCGCCAAGAATCAATAGAAGCTGTACCCATTCATGCGAAGTCATGAGAATTATCTTTCTAACCCTCTTAAAAATCTCGCCAGTTGCGCTACGTTGCCTGGTTCCTTGTCACCTCGTAACCGCTTGTCAAGCAATGAGTTAAAAATCGGGCCGCTAGGGTGTGGCAATTTCCCCTCGCGGCCCTTCAGAGAGTGTGTCATTTTTGGTTGTCCAGCGCGACGTTGAGCGTCAACACGTTGACACCGGGATCGCCCAAAATTCCGAGGCCGGGTTCATCGGTGCATTGGTCGACGAGCGCCTTGACCTTATCCACCGAAATCTTGCGCGCGTCCGCCACCCGCTTGGCCTGTAGCTGGGCATTGGCGACGCTGATGTGCGGATCCAGACCGGAGGAGGATGCGGTGACGGCGTCCGGCGGGATCGCCGTTGAAAAGTCATCCGCAACCACAACCATCCTGTCGGGCGCGTCACTCGGCGGATGCGGAAACGCATCAACCAGTGCGACGTCGTTCAGGTTTCCCTGCGCGTCCTCGAACTGCTTGATGGGGACTTCCACTTTCGGTCCCGTCCCGTCGGCGCGAACGCTGTACAGTTTGAACGAAATCCCGTTGTCCGACGCGTAATGGATCGTCCGCAGCCGGATGCCATCAAAGGCCAACGCCTCTGGCTGCGTCGTCGGCTGGGTGGTGGCGGGATTGGTCAATCCGTTAATCAGTTTGTCGCTGAGCGGGCCGAGGTTGGTGCCGCCGCTGGCGGTCGGGTCATAACCGTTGCCCGCCGCCGACGGACGTGGATGAAAATACTTGACGTCGCTGAACGGTTGTCCGAGCAGCGCCGAGCCCACGGCCTCGCTGTCGTTATCTGTCGGCATTCCATCTTTCTTGATCAGCGAGCCGTTCGCCTGGTGATGAAACAGCGCCTGTGCAAGGCCCCACACAATGGCGGGGTAAATGCCCGAGACGATCACTCCCAGCACGATCGTCGCCACGATGGAAACCCGCAAATGGGTGAACATTTCCCCGGCGAAGCCGCCTGAGCCGGCCTTGTCCTGCGGCTTGTAAGCCGGCGAATTGGAATTATTTCGATTCATAAGTCTTCGCTCCGTTCTTCAATTCATATCAGCTGGTGGACACATCAGCGGTGGTTAAACCAGGTGGACTAAATTCACGGCGATATCGATCAGCTTGATGCCGATGAACGGGATAAGGATCCCGCCCAGACCGTAGATGATCAGATTCCGCTGCAGGATGGCCTTGGCGCCCAGTGCGCGGAATTTCACGCCTTTCAGCGCCAGCGGAATCAGGATGACGATGATCACGGCATTGAAAATCACCGCGCTGAGGATCGCGCTGTAGGGCGATTGCAGCTTCATGACGTTCAGTGGGCGGATGACGGGGAACGTCGCCACCAGCATCGCCGGGATGATGGCGAAATATTTCGCCACGTCGTTGGCGATGCTGAAGGTGGTCAGCGCCCCGCGGGTCATGAGCATCTGTTT
>JBEKXM010000643.1:0-2748 GCA_049512115.1 Tepidisphaeraceae bacterium
GCGCCGTTGAGTGGTTGGAAACGGCCGCTGCCAAGGTCGAAAGGCGCGCGCGCCTATGGCAGCGCGCACGGGACAAGAAGCAAAAGCGCCGTTAGTTGGGGCTGATTGTCGCCGATTTGCGCTGCCGGTCGTCGTTTTTTTGTCATCCTCCTGGCCGCTTGCCGTCTTGTGAGAAACGATCGTTTGCATTTCCGATATGAGATGGCGCTGGCCGCGATGTTGGGGACACTGTGTCTATTCGTGAAGAACTCGGCGGCGAGGGATGCCGTGGCACTGAGGGCGGACTCAATTGATCGCCCGATTCGATATCAGCCCGAAGGCCGGGATTTCATCATCCTGAACGGGACGATGACTTTCAATCGGCCGCTATATACGGCGCATACCGGAGGGCGCGTGGAAGCGGGCGATCGGCCGGAGTTTGCGTTTTGCACGCCGGGGAAGGGAGGTGTGCTTCGGTTGGGATTCCGGGGCAATGAGACTGCGAAGTGGCTGGATCAATGCGAGCACATCGTTGCGCGGTATCGGGCTGGATCGGAAGTTTATGAGATTGACGATCCCGCCTGGGGAACCGCGATGGTGCGGATCACGGCGCTGCCCACGCAAGGGACGCTGGGATTGATCCTTCGCGCCCAGTGGTTTGGCAAAGATAGCGGAATTTCGCTGGTGTGGGCTTATGGCGGAGGAACCGGTGAACGTTCCCGGAATCGGTTTGATCTCAACGACAATTCCAATATGGCGAAAATCTGGGATTTGCGGCCGGAGGATTGTGCGGGAGCGAAGGCCCAGATCAGCGGGCCATCGTTTACCTATTCGAATCGCGCCGGAGTTTTCGCGGGACGAGGGCCGGATGATGGAGCGGAATCGGTCGGGAATGCGGATGAATGGAAACCTCTTAATGTATTGCTCGCCGCCGGCCAGGGGGATCGGAAGGTGGTCATCGGACATTGTTCGCTTGGCCCGGGAGTCGACCGCTATTTGTGCGTGGAATGGCGCGGCAATGGGGCGACGTCGGCGGCAACGCGGCCCGTGCCCGACCTTAAAGAAACATTCGATCAATCGGAAGCTTATCGCAGGTCGATCGCCGAGCGGATCGTTGTCGATACCCCCGATCCGTTCATCAACGCAATCCCGGGCGCGTTGTGCATCGCGGCGGACGACATCTGGCAGCCGCCCACGTTCATGCACGGCGCGAACGCGTGGCGGACGCCGCTGTTGGGTTGGCGCGGGCCATACGCGCTGGATGCCCTTTCATGGCATGACCGCGCTTTGGAGCACCTTTCTCATTGGGCGGCATTACAGAACACCGACCCGGATATTCCCGCGGCCGCCCGGGCCGATGCAGCCAAGAATTTGGCGGAGAACGATTGGGTCATGCTCCACAGCAACGGGAACGTTCCGCAAACGCATTACGACATGAACCTGGCGTTCATCGATGCACTTTATCGCCATCTGCTCTGGACCGGCGATCTGGATTTCGCGCGGAAAATGTGGCCCGTGATCGTCCGCCATCTGGCGTGGGAAAAGCGATGCTTCGACCGGGACGGGCTCTATGAAGGATATGCCTGCATCTGGGCGAGCGACGGATTGGAATACAACGGCGGCGGAGCAGCGCATTCGTCCGCATATAACTATTTTCACAACCTGATGGCAGCCAGGGTGGCGAGGCTGATCGGCCAGGACCCCAGTCCGTTCGATGCCGAGGCCGATCGAATCAAGGAGGCGATGCAGAAGAATCTCTGGCTGGGCGATCGTGGCTGGTACGCGGAGTACAAGGACCTGCTGGGACTGGGTCGGGTACATCCGGACGCGGCGCTCTGGACCATCTACCACGCGATCGATTGCGGCTTGCCGGATAGGTTTCAGGCGTATCAAAGCCTGAGATACGTGGACGCGCATTTCGCGCATATTCCCGTGCGCGGGCCGGGCGTGCCGGCGGGGGATTTCTTCGTTCTGCCGACTTCCGACTGGCTTCCGTATGAATGGTCGCTGAACAATGTCTGCATGGGAGAGAATTCGCACACGGCGCTGGCGTGCTGGGAAGCCGGCCGGGGCCACGAGGCGTGGAGTATTTTCAAGGGGGAAATCCTCGATGCGATGTACATGGGAATCTGTCCGGGCGATTTCCCGAACCTGTCGGTTTACGACGCCAATCGCGGGGAATCGTACCGGGATTTTGGGGATACCGTGGGCATTACCAGCCGGGCGCTGATCGAGGGGCTTTTCGGGATTCAGCCGAATGCGCTGGCTGGGGAATTGGTTTTGCGCCCGGGGTTTCCAGCGGATTGGGATCACGCCTCGATTCGAACGCCGGATTTGCGATATGAGTTTTCGCGGGTCGGGTCGACCGATCGGTTTACGATCGAGCCGAATTTTGGCAGGCCGATGGCATTGCGGCTCGTTTGGCCGGCGCGGGCGGAATTTGCGGACGTGCACCTCAACGGGCGGGCCGTGAAATGGGAGAATATTGAATCGGTGGGCGCGCCGGAAATTGAGATTCGCGCCGCCGCCGCGGCAAGATTCGACGTGGCCATCACCTGGTCGGGCGCGGCGCCGGGCGACGAAGGCGCCGAAACCGTCGTCGGCCGAGGCGAAAGGCGCCGCGTCGACGTATCGCCCGCGAAACTGCTCGAAACGTTTGATCCGCAACATATCCTGAGCTCCATCGCCCAAACGGATGATTCGTTCACCGCGACGGTCGGCGGGACCCCGGGCCATCGAACGGCTTTCGCCCATGTGCGGCAGGGTGAT
>JBEKXM010000644.1:0-2746 GCA_049512115.1 Tepidisphaeraceae bacterium
GCGGCGGATCAGCATCGCGGCGGCGGCGTCACTGCTTGTCGGGTCTTACATCTGGGCGGTTTATCACCATCTGCTCGATCCCCGCAGCATTTCCGACAATAATCCGCCCATCGGTTTGACATTCCCCGATCCGTATATTGAGGGCGACGCCTTACCCAACACGCCGCAGCACCGCGACCTCAGCAACGAGGAAAAGGTCGCGCTGCTTTCGATTCCGCTGGAAGATTCGACGTCGGATGAATCGAATCTGCACGTTGCGGAGGTGGCGGCGGTGATCCCGAGCGACGCCGAGAATTCCGGCGATGCCAATGTGGCGGGCTCGCCCCCCGGCGCGGCGGGCTCGCCCTCGGCTCACAGTTCCGATTTGAATGCAACAGGTGAACCATGAAACCGGCAAGACTGGCGGCGATTTTGATTCTGGGGGTGACGATGTTGGCGAGCCTGGCGGCGTCGGCCGGCGAACCCTCCACCCGGCCCGTGCAGAGGGCAAGCCCTCCGTTTCCCACGGCTGGGCCGGCGGCCAACCGGGGGCAAGTCTTCCGGGCGCTGCGCGCCATGATCGGGGCAAGGACTTCCAACGTCCGCCCGTATACCCAGCAGGAATGGGACGACATGATGGCGTTCATGCAAGATAGTTCCCCGGCGCGGGGGCGCGTGCTGGCCAATCTTAAGGTTCCCAACGACTCGCCTATTCGCCTGGACGCGATTCGGAAATGGCGGAATTACAATTTCACCAAGGAGCATTTCCCCGCCGTCGCCGACCAATTGCTTCGCCGCTTTCATCTTGAAGACGACCTGTTTGCCTTGACGCTGACGGCCCAGGCGGAGGGGGGAGTCAACGGAGCGCAGATTCACGACAAGATCCGAGACAAGATCGCGGACTTGGTGCAACTGGACTTCTCGGAGCGGCAAACCCGCATCGACAAGCTCCAGAAAATGCTCGAAGACGAAAAGGCCAAGCTGGCCAGCGATCAGGCGTCACAGGACAAGCTGATCGATCAGCGGACCAACGCCATCATGAACCGGCTGGAAAGGTTAAGCCACGCGCCGGCTCCAACCACCCGCCCCGAGGGTGCGGATGCGGCGGATGGGACCCCGTCGGCAACGACGCACGATCCGATCATCGGCGTGTCCAAGGGGACGGGTTCGAAATAGGGCAATGCAACGCTCAACACGTCTATAATCATGTCATCATGCTGATTAAGAAGCCGTCCGGTATTTCCGGCAACGAAATCACCGATGAGAGGACGTACTTCAATCGACGGACGTTTCTTCGCGCGGGGATTCTGGCGGCATCGGCGACGGCCACCGGGTGGGTGTATCGAAAACTGAATTCACCACCGAAAGGAAACGGGCCGGAACGGACGCTGATGGACATCGCGGTGGCGACGACGCGGCCGAGCACGCAAAGCGCCGCAGGGTTTGTGACCGACGAGCCTCGCACCGATTTTCAGGACATCACGCATTACAACAACTTTTACGAATTCTCCTTGGAAAAAGAGGAGGTGGCGGACCTGGCGGCGCGGTTCGTGGCGCGGCCGTGGCAGGTGAGCGTGGGCGGACTGTGCCGCAAGCCGGCAACGTTTGATCTGGACGATCTGCTGAAGATCGCCCCGGCCGAGGAGCGGGTTTATCGAATGCGCTGCGTCGAGGCATGGTCGATGGTCATTCCGTGGGACGGATTTTCGCTGTCGAAGCTGCTGGGCCGCGTCCAGCCGCTGAGCGATGCCAGGTACGTCGCGTTTCAAACGTTGCTCGATCCGAAGCGCCTGCCCAACCAGAACGGCGGGGATTTGCCCTGGCCGTACGTCGAAGGCTTGCGGATGGACGAGGCCATGCATCCGCTGACGATTCTGGCCAGCGGGATCTACGGCAAGCAGCTTCCGGCGCAGGATGGAGCGCCGGTTCGGCTGGTGACGCCGTGGAAATACGGGTTCAAGGGGATCAAGTCGATCGTGAAAATCGAGCTTCGCGCCCAGCAGCCGCCGACGACGTGGAACGCGGTCGCTCCGAATGAATACGGGTTTTATGCCAACGTCAATCCGCAGGTGGATCATCCGCGCTGGAGCCAGGCGACCGAACGCCGCATCGGCGTCGGAATCCGTCCGACGCTGATGTTCAACGGATATGCCGACGAGGTGGGTTGGATGTACGCGGGGATGGATTTGCGGGCGAATTTTTAGACCCCCGATGAAGGACCCCGCCTTCGCCAAATTCGTCCTGCTGGTCAACGGAGCCGTGCCGCTCGCCATGCTGGGATGGGACGCGTATTGGAAAGAGCTGGGCGCCAATCCGGTCAACAGTTCGCTTCATATCACGGGCACCACGGCGCTGGTTTTCATCGTGCTCACGCTGACGGTCACGCCGGCGAGAAAACTCACCGGCTGGAACTGGCTGAGCCATTTTCGGCGGATGCTGGGGCTGTACGCGTTTTTCTACGGCGTCGTGCATCTGTCGATCTACTTCGCCTTCGACCAGTCTTTCAGCCTGCCGGCGGTCGTTCGTGACACGCTTCAGCATCGGTACGTCTTCTTCGGCATGGCCGCGCTGGTTCTGATGGCGCCGCTGGCGGCGACGTCGACCAACGGCATGGTCAAGCGGCTGGGCGCGGCGAAATGGAAGCGGCTGCACCGGTTGATCTATCTTTCCGCCGTCGCGGCGGTGGTGCATTACCTCCTGATCGGCAAGCTCGTGGGCCCCAAGCCAAAAGCGTTCGCGGCGGCGGTGGCGATCCTGCTGATCTACC
>JBEKXM010000645.1:0-2743 GCA_049512115.1 Tepidisphaeraceae bacterium
TTTTCCTCGATGGTCGAAGCGGCGGCCGGCTGAAGGAACTTGCCAAACCTCGTGCCCGTATCGGCATAACCCCAGCTTGGCGTCTCGATGTTGAATTCATCCAGTAGTTTGAAGAGGTTTTCAGAGTCCATGGCCGCAGATTATATCCATAACCGCCCTTCCGCAACGAAGGCGAGATGGAATTCGCGGGACCGGGGCATCCGCCGTTGGGGACTGACGGGAAATGAGATCGGCCGTGGGGAGCCGGATCAAGTCTGACTTGTCCGCCGCCGATTCCGGCGAGCCAGCACGCCGACGCCGCCAAGAAGCAGAATACCGAGACTCATCGGCTCGGGCACCACGGCGACGGAAATGTCATTGATCACTTGCGGTGTGCCGGAAACGCCGTAGAGGGACAATGCTCCGCCGTTGATCCCGGCATTGGTGACTAGGAACCCGAATTCAAGGCCGAATTGGCCGAGGTTTCCGTTATTGCCGATGGTGAAATCGGTGGAGTCGTTTTGCGGCGTCTGCTGCAAATCGGACTGCAACAGCACCCAAGGCGCACCGAGGATATATCCCGCGGCAATCACGTCCGTGGCATGGCCCTGATAGCCGAGTTTCACCATGTTTCCGGCCAAAATCTGGTTGTAAATGTAATTTGTGCCCTGAACGCTGACGTTTGCCGGAGCGGCGATGCCCGCCACGCCGGGATCGGTGACGCTGGTGCCATTGTAGTTCTGGTATTGAACCAGAACGCGGTTGGCGTCGGCGTTGTTCACCAGATATTGTTCGAGACCTTTAAGTTGGTTGGTTCCGACGACGCCGTCATTGGTATCCTCGACGGTGTAGGTTGTCCCGGGATTGGGAGTGTTGGGCGTGGCAACTTGGTCGAAATATTCGGCACGATTCTGGCTGGATCGTCCCATGAGCAGATCCATCTGGCCGACCAAAGAGTTTCCGGCGACTTCATTCGTCGTGTAATTTCCGTACGGCAGGGGGTTGGCGGGCTTGAATGGATTCGGACTTGGAGCCGGGCTAAACGTCTGGGTCGACGAGTTCGGCCCAAGCGGCGTCGGAGGAGTCGGAACCAGCAGCGTGTTGGCGGCGTAAGTAGCGCCGGTGGGCTGGCTGGGATTCTGCAATGTCCCCGCCAAGGCGCCTCGGCCAGGCACGTTCGGATCGGGAACGTTCAGGCCATAAGTCGTCTTCAAATAGGCCAAACCATTGGCGATGGCGGAGGGAGCGCACTGGTTATCCGCGGTATTGACGTTGGGCACGCCGACTTCGATGGCCGCTTTCGTGATGCCGAGCGCGTTGAAACTGACGACGCCCGATGGCGGCGGAGCCAATGGATCGCCGCGGTTGGCGCCTTCCCCTTGAGCATTGTACGAGTCTGCCGTGACGGAAAAATTGGTCGCCGATGCCGATGGCGCCGACGTCAATGGACTGGCCGAGTAGAACACTTCCTCGTTGGTGCTGGTATCAGTCGTGCCATCGGCTGTGTTGAGATTGAAGGTCGTGTCCATGTTGGGCATGGTGGGGTTTACCGGTACGTTTTGCACCGCCCAGCCCGATCCGTTGACGACGTTCAGATAGCCGCCCGTAATGCCGGTCGCGGCACTGAGCTGGCTGTAGTTGGCGCTGACCTGTCCGGTATTGGAGATATCCGGCGACGCATTGTCGAAATCAAAATCCACTTGTTGGAAGGTCACCCCTTGGCCCGCCGTAACCTGCACCTGAGCCCCGGCTCGGCCCGGAAAAGACATCAGCAGCGCTGCCGAGCCAATACCTACGACCAAAGACCGGAGTTTGCTACGCATTTTGTCTCCTTCCAAGAAATCCGCCAGAAATGACACCGATGAGAATCCAACCCAAGCCTGACTGAGAGAATGATTTCGCATAATCCTCACCGCTCCATTGAAACCAGTGACCGAACAATTCCCGACTTTTGACCCAATCTTGCGTCTATTATGACCAGGTTCATGGACTCCGGTCAAGCAAAAAATATGTTTGTGTCGCATAACGGGAACACTATTCCGCAATCGAAGACTCGCCCATCGGTCAGCATGCATCTTGGTTGATATCCTGCAAAATTTGCGAAGGCGAAGATTTTTTGCGCAATCACTTAAATTGGGCCACGGTCGCAGCCCACGCCGTGAAACCCGAGTCATTTTCGTCGTGCGCGGTGCCGAGTCACAGTCACTTTAACTTCGGAGGACAGATGAGTGCCCGTAGCAGAAATGAATCGATTCCATCCATGGAACGTTTGGAAACCCGAACGCTGTTTTCAACGTCGTTCTTGTCCCACTTATCTCCCACCCCGACCGTCACGGGCAGCGTCATTCCCGGTAACGGCGATCAGAACCCCTACGGCGTGGCCTTCGTTCCAAAGAGCGACGCCGGCGGAAACCTCCTGGCCAACGACGTCCTGGTTTCCAACTTCAACAACAGCGGCAACACGCAGGGAACCGGAACCACGATAGTTGAAATCGATCCGAAGACCGGCGATCAAACGACATTCTTCCAGGGCCAGTTGGGACTTGGCCTGACAACGGCGTTGGGCGTGTTGCCGGGCGGATTAGTTCTGGTCGGTAACGTCCCGGCGAATCAGAATGGATCGGCCAACGGGCCGGGGTCGCTGCTGGTCATTAACAACAAGGGCCAGCTCGTGCAGACCCTGGTGGATTCCAAACTCCTCGACGGACCCTGGGATTTGACCGTGGTCAACCACGGATTTATCCAGACGGTTTTCGTGTCCAAT
>JBEKXM010000646.1:0-2742 GCA_049512115.1 Tepidisphaeraceae bacterium
CGGTGGACCAGGGGACGTTCAATTTCCAATTGGGTTACTGCGCGTATCGCGAAGGGTTGCCGGATGATGCCGAGCGATATCTGCGGCTGGCGAGGGACCAGTTGCGCGTGGGCCATCCGCTGGACGCGGATGCGGCGTATTATCTTGGCCGGATTTTTCAGGAACGGGGGGATGCCGCGACGGCGATCTCGTTTTATCAAGCGGTGCTGGACACGCATCCGGAGTCGAGGGCCGCGCCGCTGGCGCTGCTTGGCAGGGGCTATTGCCGGATCATGTCTCAGCAGATCGACGCCGGGTTGACGGATTTCCACGATCTGGTTTGGCAGATTGACCGCCGGCCGTCCAGCAAAAAATACAAGTCCGAAGCGATCGCCACGTTCCGCGAAGCCAGCGAACTGCTGGCGCAAGCGGAGGATTATCAATCCGCATTGGAAGTGATGGCGGACGAGCAGGACCTGGAGCCGTCGCCGCCGCCGGGATTTCTCGCCCGCCTGGCCAGCACGTGCGAACGTCGGGCCGCCCAGCTCGAGGGGACCCTGCCGGACGCCAATGCCGTCGAAAAAATCCGCCGTGAACAGCAGATCTTCGATCTGCGAAACAAGGCCGGCGATGCGTACGTGATGTATTCGCGGCAACTGACGCTGTTGGACGATCACGGCTACGCCGAGGCGCTGTGGAAGGGGGTCGATCTCTACGACAAGGCGAGCAATCTTCAATCGGCGATCGCGGCGTTGGAGTTGTTCGTGGCGGAGCGGCCAAGCGATCGGACGGCGCCCGATGCGGTGTTGCGTCTTGGCCGCACCTACCAGGCCGCGGGGTATCTCGATAAGGCGATCGACGCATTGCAGCGAATTCAGTTGGAGTATCCCAAGAGCCTGGCGGCGAGCAAAGCGGCGATTCCGCTGGCCGAGGCATACATCGCCAAGGGTCCGGCGCAGTATCGCCGGGCGGAGGCGACGCTGCTGAGCGTGGTGGAGAACAACCCGCTGGTCGATCCCAAGGCCGAGGAGTTCCGCCAGGCCCTGCGGGAGCTGGCGCAGCTTTATTACCGCACCGGCCGGTACGAGGAATCGATTGCCCGGCTCCAGGAGTTGACCCAGAGGTATCCCGAGGACGAGCAGAAGGCGCAGATGATCTTTCTGATGGCGGACAGCTATCGGAAGAGCGCCGCCTTGCTGGATGCGAAGCTGGCGTCGGCGCAGACGGCGCCGAGCGCGGTGGCGACGGAGGTGGCTCAGGCCGCTGCCGCCAGGCGCGACCGGCTGCTCAAGGCCCGAAATCTCTACGATCAGGTGATCGATCTGTATCGCGCTTTGGCTCCCGCGGACGACATGGACAAGCTGTATCTGAAACTGTCGCATTTTTACCGTGCGGATTGCATGTACGACCTGGGCAATTACGAGGATGCCATCAAGCTCTACGACGATGCCGCGTTCAACTATCAGAACGATCCGTCGAGCGTGTCGGCGTACGTGCAGATCGTCAACGCGTATTTCGCGCTGGGAAAGCCGGAGGAAGCGAAGGCGGCCAACAACCGCGCCAAGTGGATGCTTCAGCACATGCCCGCCGAGGCCTTCCAGGACGGCGCTTTTTCCATGCCGAAAAAATATTGGGACCAATGGCTGCAATGGACCAACGACTCGGGAATGTGGTGAAAGGGGCCCTGGGGCCCCCGGGAGTTTCCATGGCAAACGATGAAGTTCTGGCGGCGATGCGGCGGCAACTGGATTGCTACCAGCGTCTGGGCAAGCTGACCAAAACGCAGCACGAATACGTTCAGAATTCCCGCAACGAGGATCTGCTGGCGTTGCTGGGGCAGAGGCAGCGGCTTCTGGAGGAGATGGCCCAGTTGGAGCAGATCATCACGCCGGCCAAGCGGAACTGGAAACAATTCACGGCGGGTCTGCCGGATGACCAGCGGACCGAAGCGGAATCGCTGGTTGGGGAAACGCGCCGGCTGCTGGAGGAAATCGCCGCGGCCGACCGGGATGACACGCTGGTGCTGCATCAGCGCAAGCTGAACGCGGGCCGCGGGATCAACCAGGCGACCGCCGCGAGGAAATTCAACCGTGCCTACGCCGCCGCCGCGTACGGCCAGGCGCGGGCGGGGCTGGATCTGCACCGATAACGACCATGGACGCGATCGCCGACATCCACGCTTCCAACGCCGCCCGGATCGAGCAGCTTGGCGGGATCATCCGCCAGTACAACGACCTGACGGAAAAGCTCCAGCATTCCCACGCCCAACTCCAGCAAACCGTCCAGTCGCTGCGCAGCGAGTTGTCGGAAAAAAATCGGCAACTGGAGCGCCGCAAGCGCCTGGCGGCCCTCGGCGAGATGGCGGCGGGGATGGCGCACGAAATCCGCAATCCGCTTGGCGGGATCGAGTTGTACGCTTCGATGCTGGCTCGCGACGTCGCCCAGCAGCCGGGGCCGCTGCAACTGGTCAACAAAATCTCCACCGGGGTGAAGCGGCTGGAGTTGCTGGTGAGCCACGTCCTGCAGTTTTCGCGGGAGATTCAGCCGCAGCTCGCGTCGTGCGACCTGGCGGAACTGGTGGAGCAGTCCGGGGAGTTGGCGGGCGAGCGGCTGCACTGCGGCATCGAATGCCGGCTCCGCGGACCCCGGCCCATGCCGGTCCGCGTCGATCCGCTATTGATCGGCCAGGCGATTTTGAATCTGCTAATCAATGCGATCGAAGCGGTTGGAGAGTCCGGCGCGATCGAGATGGCCTGGGCGCCG
>JBEKXM010000647.1:0-2732 GCA_049512115.1 Tepidisphaeraceae bacterium
AAGTCTACGAGGCGTTCGGATCGTGGGAAACCATGGCTGATTTGGTCGAGGAGATGGTTACGACCGTCGCGCAGAATGTTTGCGGGACGCTGCTCATCGAGCATGCGAATGGACGGAAGATCAATTTGCAGAGGCCGTGGCGGCGCGTGCGTCTGGCCGAACTCGTGCACGAGCGGACCGGCTGGAAGTTCGACAAGCGGCGGTTGCAGGAGGCGATGCCGGAGCTTCTTTCGAATCCGGAACTGGCGACCGTGCGGGGAAGATTGGAGCAGATTTCCGCGGCCGAGCAGTTATTTCAGGTGTATGAAAACCTGATCGAACACACGCTGATCGACCCGTATTTCGTGACGCATATTCCCTCGGTCATCATTCCCCTTGCCCGCGAGAACAAGGAGGATCCGTACTTCGCCGACGTTTATGAACTCGCCATCAACGGCGTAGAAATTTCCCCCGGCTACACCGAATTAAACGATCCGGAGATTCAGGCGAGGCATTTCGCGCATCAGGTCGGCAAGGAGGAGGAGCAGCAGAAGGCGGACGAGGATTTTCTCAATGCGTTGCGTTATGGGATGCCGCCAGCGGGGGGGCTGGGGCTGGGGATCGATCGGCTGGTCATGATGCTCACCGGGGCGGAAAGTATTCGGGACGTGATTTTGTTCCCCCTCATGAAACCGCAGGAAAAATAATCAATGCGAAGATTCAGTTTTTATCGCGGAGAACGCGGAGAACGCGGAGATAAGACGGTGTGCGACTCTGCACGAGCGCCTGTCGCCATCGGGGGGCTGCAAGACAGAAGATTTTTATCGGTAATGGTTTTCGTGCCGATCGGCAGGGCCGGCTCGAATATAATCAGGCCCTGCCGATGCTCGAACCGTCGGCTGTCCTGTTTACGTTCGCAACCGCCGTCTGCAAACGCAAAGAAAACGAAGTCGCCGCCGTCGGCGGCAAATGCTGAGGCGTTTGGAGCTCATGCTCGACGGGACCCGGCGATTTATCGCCGGGTCCCGTCGAGCGTGAGTTCGAAACTCCGCTGCAAAGGCCGCGGCACGCGGCGACTCCTCCTTTTCTCTTTTGCAGAAGGCCGTTGCGAACGTGAGCGGGCAAGCCAGCGGCTGGCGTATCGGCGACGCCTTGTCATATACGAGTCAACGCCGCCGGACGGCACGAAAACCGCAACCGATCATCCTCTTCTTCATCCATCCGCCTTCGCCGAACCAGTCACGCACCGTTTGCGCGGCCTCCGCGTTCTCCGCGGTTCAACGGCTTTTGCGCATCGCGTATTCTCGGCTGGTTGCGACAAAAGCCCCCACCCCACCCCTCCCCCGGAGTACGAGGGGAGGCGGAAAGAAACTGCATTTTCCCAATTGAATCTCTGATATGCCCATCGTTCCCATCATCCTCTGGACGCTCGTCGCGCTGGCGCCGCTGGCGACGGTTTTCGCGATTTGGCGAATCATCACCGGGCCGCGGTTGATTTCCAAGCTCATGTTCCGGTATCTGATGAAACGCCGGATCGCCTGGGTGTCGCTGGCGGCGGTCATGCTTTGCACGGCCATGGTGCTGATCGTCATCAGCGTCATGGGCGGGTGGCTGAGGATGTTTCGGGAAACGAACCACGACCTGATCGGAGACCTGATCGTTTACCGCCAGTCGCTTGGCGGATTCGAGCGTTACCCGGAAATGCTCGACGAGATTCGGAAGATTCCGGAGGTGAAGGCGGCGACGCCGACGATCCACGCTCTGGGACTGGCGGAGATCGGCTTGGCGCACACGCCGGACCCGATCCGCAGGGGGGTGGAAGTGGAGGGGCTGGACATCAGGCAGATTGGCGAGGTGAACGGTTTTGTGAAGAGCCTGCATTTGCAGAAAGACGTGTTGTTGTCCCATTCGGATGAATTGGCGGCCGAGGCGGTGCAAATGGAGCACAATGCGGCGACGCGGGCTTCCGGCGGGGACAATCTCGACCCATTCGAGGCCGGCCAAATGCAGGAAGACGCGAAAGAAGAATCGGCGACGGCGGAATCGTTCCGCGCCAAGGCGGCGAGTTTTCCATCTTGGGACAAGCCGCTTCCCGATTTCGTCTATCGCGGGCAGTTTCCCCAATCCAAGCGCGACCCCGCGACGTGGGGCGGGATCGTTGTCGGTAGCGGGGTAATCGGCCTGCGCGGGAGCGATCCGCGGGAGGACGTCATCTATCGGGCGCGCGTCAAGCTGACGATTCTGAAAATCAATTCGCCGGAGGCCGGCCCCAATTTGCAGGACATTACCTACGCCAATTATTACTGGCTCACGGACGATAGCCACACGGGCGTTTTTCCCACGGATGGCGGAACCGTATATCTGCCGTTCGACGAGCTCCAGAAGGCGCTGGGCATGGATGCCAAGCCTTATACCTTGCCATCGGGCGAGCAGGAAATGCAACCGGCCCGCTGCACGGAAATTCTCATCAGCGTCAAGCCGGATGCGGACCCGTATTCGGTGAAGACAAAAGTGTCGGCGGCCGTGGACGGCGTGTTGCAGAAATTCGGCTTGTATTACCCGTCGCCCGGCGAGTTGAGGGTGGAGACCTGGGACGAACATCAGCAGGATTTTCTCAACGCGGTCGAACATGAGAAATCGCTGCTGGTGATTCTTTTCGCCATCATCAGCGTGGTGGCGATCTTCCTGATCTTCTGCATTTTCTTCATGATCGTGATGGAAAAGACGCGCGACATCGGGATCGTCAAAAGCGT